>CALMLJ010000336.1 GCA_937868025.1 uncultured Acidimicrobiaceae bacterium | reverse complement strand
GCCCGCCCCGGCATCGAGGAACTCGTGGTCGGCGCCGTCGTCTGGGAGGCACCCCTGGCGTGGAATGACTGGTACACGTCGCGGGGGAGCGGGCTGCTCGACCTCGCCCCTGACGTTGCGGCCGAGGCCTTCATGCGGGGTGTGTTGGGCGACCGGCTGTGGGAGCGCCTCCCGGCGACGATGCAGGCCGAACGCCGGGCCGAGGGGGCTGCGCTCCAGGCCGACATGTTCAACGCCCGCGGTGCCGAGGCAGCGGTCGACCTGTCGCTGATCACCTTGCCGGTGGTGATCGGCCATGGCACCGAGTCGAGCGAGCACCACCGGCGGTCCGCCACCGAGGCCGCGGCCGGCATCGAGTCATGCCGGCTCGTCGCGATCGAGGGCGCCGACCACGGCGTGCACCTGAGCGGGCCGACCGCGTTCGCCGAGCTGATCGAGTCGTGGCCCTCGGGTCCGGGGTCCCCGCGGTAGGTTCACGCCCCATGGCCCGGGTCGTCCGTCCCCTCGTCCGCCGCCGCCCCAGGACCGCCGTCGTCCTCGGTGGGGGCGGCAACCTGGGTGCCATCCAGGTGGGCCAGCTCCGGGCGCTCGCCGAGCGCGGGATCGTTCCCGACATCGTGCTCGGCTGCTCGGTGGGGGCCCTGAACGGTGGGGCGTTCGCCGTCGACCCCTCGATGGCGGGCATCCGTCACCTCGAGCAGATCTGGACCGAGATCCAGCACGAGCCCGAAACGCTCATGCCGGGCTCGTGGATCCCCAATCCCGTGCAACTCCTTCGCAAGGGCTCCGCGCTCAACCCGAACGACGGCCTGAGCCGGACGATCCGGCGGTTCCTCTCGGGCCGGGAGACGTTCGACGAGCTGACGGTGCCGTTCCAATGCGTTGCGACCGACGTCGACGCCGGGGCCGAGACGTGGTTCAGCGAGGGTCCGTTGCTCGAACCGATCCTGGCGTCGGCAGCGCTGCCAGCGGTCTACCCGGTCGTGACGATCGGCGAGCGCCGGTTCCTCGACGGCGGGGTGCTCAACAACGTGCCGATCGCCCGTGCGATCGAACTCGGTGCCCGCAAGATCTACGTGCTCCACGTCGGTCTCCACGGCAAACCGAAACGGGCGATCACCCGGCCGGCCGACGCCGCGCTGATCGCCTACTGGATCGCCCGCAACGGCCGGTTCTCCCGCGACCTGGCGTCGCTGCCGCGCAATGTCGAAGCGATCGTCCTGCCGCCCGGCGAGCGGCCCGAGCTGCGCTTCGACGACTTCGACCACACCGACGAGCTGATGGAGCAGGGCTACCTGAACGCCGTCGGCTACCTCGACCAGCTCGACGCCGACGACGAGGACGAGGCCATGGGCGACCGTGCCGACCGGCTGCGCGCCGACGCCCGCCGGGTCATCGACGAGATGCGGGGCAAGGTCACCGGCCGGTGGGGCCACGGTCAGCCGACCGAGCGTGACGCCGCACTCGAGCGCGACGAGCTCGACCCCGACGATGCCGACGTCCCGAGCGAGCTCGACGGCGGTTCGCCCGACGACGCCGACGTGGACGTGACGCCGCTGACGTAGGGTCGCGCCATGTCCGACATCAACCTCTCGCCCTCGGGTCCTCCCGAGACCGTCCTTCCGCCGGAGCCTGCGGCGCTCAGTGCCCAGCTGGCCGCCGCCGGCTCCGACCGCGACGCCGTGGCCGCTGTTGTGGTCGCGTACCCCCGCAGCAGCACGGCGTGGGCCGCGCTCGGGGCGCTCGGGCGCGATCCCGTCGAGCGGTACGCGGCCTACCGCGTCGGCTACCACCGTGGTCTCGACGCGCTGCGTGGCAACGGATGGCGGGGGAGCGGTTACCTCCGGTGGCGTCACGAGTCCAACCGCGGCGTGCTCGCAGCGATCAACGGCCTGTTGAGCGCCGCGACCGAGATCGGCGAGCAGGACGAGATCGAGCGACTCTCGATCTTCCTCCGCCAGCTCGACCCCGAATGGGACTCCCATGGCGGAGGCCAGCTGCGCTAGGCACGGTCGCTGCGCCTACGCTCTGCGGCCATGGGCGACTCGACCTTCCCGATCACCGGCCGGAGCAGCGCGGACCTCCTCGCTGAACTCGCCGAGATGCGACCACGCGACATCGACTGGCGGCACGGCAAGGCGTTCAGCCTCGTGTACAACGCCGACGAGCCCGAGCTCGAGGAACTCCTGCACACCGTCGCCAACGACTTCCTCCACGAGAACGCGCTCAACCCGTTCCGCTACGAGACGCTCCTCAAGATGGAGACCGAGGTCATCGACTACGCCAAGTCCCTGTTCGGGGCGTCCGCCGGGTCGTTGTCCTCGGGCGGCACCGAATCGATCTTCCTCGCCGTGTACACGGCGAGGGAGTGGGCGCTCCAGCGCGGCATCACGCACCCGACGCTCGTGTGCACCGACACGGCGCACCCCGCCTTCGCCAAGGCGTGCCACTACCTCGGCGTCGAGATGGTCCGGCTCGACCACGGCCTCGACGGCCGGGCCGTTCCGGCGCTGTACGAGGAGGCGATCGACGAACGCACGGCGATCCTCGTCGCCTCCACCCCCTGCTACCCCTACGGCGTGATCGACCCGGTGACCGAGATCGCCGCCATCGCTGCCGAGAACGAGCTGCTCTGCCACGTCGACGCCTGTCTCGGCGGCTGGCTGCTGCCCTGGTGGGAGCGCCTCGGCGAGCCGGTGCCACCGTGGGACTTCCGCGTCGAGGGGGTCACGTCGCTGTCCGCCGACATCCACAAGTACGGCTACGTGTTCAAGGGTGTGTCGACGATCACCTACCGCGATCGGGAGCTGTACCAGCACCAGATCTTCATGTACGACTCGTGGCCCGGTGGTCTGTACGCGAGTTCGACGGCTGCGGGCACGCGGCCGGGTCCGCCCATCGCCGGCGCGTGGGCCGCGATCAACCACCTCGGTGAGGAGGGCTACCTCCGGCTGGCCACCCGCGTGCTCGACGCGACCCGGCGCATGCAAGCCGGGATCCGTGCCATCGACGGCCTGCACATCACGAGCGATCCCGACATGTCGGTGTTCGAGTTCGGTTCGGACCGCCACGACATGGACGCGGTCTGTGACGAGATGGACGATCGCGGCTGGAACCTCGATCGCCAACAGGGCGGCCTGCACCTGATGCTCGCGCCCGGGCACGATCGGGTCGTCGACGCGTTCCTCGCCGATCTCGCCGAGTCGGTCGCCAGCCATGGCCCGGCCCGCGGCGGCGAGCACGTGTACGGCGGCGTCGTCGAATGAGCGGGTCGACCCGGTGACGGGCGCGCCCCGTCCGACCACCATCGGCGCCGTTCTCGTCGGCGGCGAGAGCTCCCGGATGGGCGCCGACAAGGCCAGCCTCGACGTCGCCGGCACCCCGCTCGGTGCCCGCTCGGTACGCGCCCTCGAGGCCGCGGGCCTCACCGACATCATGCTGGTGGGCGCGACGGCTGCCCACGGGGGCCTCGGCGGCCGTGCCGTCGACGACCTGTGGCCCGGCGAGGGTCCCGTCGGGGCGGTCCTGACCGCCCTCCACGCCGCCTTCCTCGTGGGCGCGACCCACGTCGTCTGCCTCGCGTGCGACCTGCCGGCCGTGACCGCCGACGCCGTCCGCCCGCTCCTCGACGCCGTGGAGGCCCGTCAGGCCGTCCTCGTCACCGTCGACGGCCGCCCGGCTCCGCCGAACGGTGTGTGGCCCGTCGCCCTCCTCCCGGCGCTCGAGGACCGCTTCGGCGACGGTGCGTCGTCGTTCCGGGAGCTGCTCGACGGCATCGACGTCGTGGAGGTCGACGGGGGCGCGGCGTTCGCCGACGCGGACGAACCCGGTGATCTCGCTCCCTTCCAGGTAGGTTGACGCCATGACAGAACCACGTGAGATCGACGTCGATGAGCTGGCCGAACGGCTGGCCGAGGGTGTCGTGGTCATCGATGTCCGAGAGGCCGACGAGTACGACTCCGGCCATGTCCCCGGCGCACTGTTCGTGCCGCTGAGCGAGCTGGAACAGCGTGTCGACGAGGTCCCGTCGGGCGAACCCGTGCTCGTGATCTGCAAGAGCGGTGGGCGCAGCATGCGCGCCTGCAACTTCCTCGCGCCGCTCGGCCGCGACGTCACCAACATCGCCGGCGGCACCATGGCGTGGATCGATTCGGGGCGCGACGTGGTGACCGGGATGGAGCGTGGCTAGCCCGGCGGCTCCACCTCCGGCCCCTCCCCACGACCTGATCACCACCGCCTCGGCCCTCGACGCGCTCGTCGAGGAGGTCTGCTCGGCCGATGCGTACGCGATCGACACCGAGTTCCACCGCGAACGCACGTACTTCCCGCAGTTGGCGCTGATCCAGATCGAGGTCAACGACGTCATCCACCTCGTCGACCCGCTCGCCATCGATCCCACGGCGATGCGCCCCATGTTCGAGTCCGACGCCCTGGCAATCCTGCATGCCGCTCGCCAGGACCTCGAAGTGCTCGAACACGCCACCGGCGCCCCGCCGCGCCGGGTGTTCGACACCCAGCTCGCCGCGGGGTTCCTCGGTTACTCCAGCCCCTCGTTGTCCTCGCTCCTCGAGGGCGAGCTCGGCGTGCGGGCACCCAAGGCCGATCGCCTCACCGACTGGCTGCGCCGGCCGCTGACCGACCGGCAGCTCGTCTATGCCGCCGCTGATGTCGCGAACCTGCGGGCGCTCCACGCCAAGCAGACCGCCGAGCTGGAGCAGCGCGGTCGGATCGGCTGGGTCGCCGAGGCGACCGCGGAGATGGTCGCTGAGCCCCGCGGGCCCCGCGATCCGTCCGAGGCGTGGCGTCGCATCAAGGAGGTGCGCCACCTCCGTGGTGCCGATCTCGCCGTGGCCCAGGAGCTGGCAGCGTGGCGCGAGCGTCGGGCCCAGGAGCTCGACCTCACCCCGCGTTACGTGCTCGCGGATCTCGCGCTCGTCGGGCTCGCCGTCGCTCGCCCGACGCGGTTGGACGACCTCAAGGACATCCGGGGCGTCGACCAACGTTCGCTCCGCCACGTGGCCGACGACCTGTTCGCCACCATTGCCGGTGCGGCGGGCAACAAGCCCCGTCGCGATGCCGGGTCGGTGGTCAGCGAGCTGCCTGCGGCGATGCGTCCGGCCGTTCCGCTCGTCACGGCCTGGGTCGCCCAGCTGTCCCGTGAGTTGTCGATCGATCCGGCGATCATTGCGACGCGCTCCGACCTCGAGGCGTTCCTCCGCGACGACCCCGATGCCCGTCTGGGGACCGGGTGGCGAGCTGAGCTGGTGGGCATCCCCCTGCGCCGCCTCGTGAGCGGCGAGGTCGCCATGGCATTCGACGGTCAGCGCGGGTTGGTGATCGAGGAGCGAAGCGGAAGAAGTGCCGGCTGAGGCGCCCGAAATCGTGCACATCGGCGGTCCGGAGCGGAATTCCGGAACCTGACCGGTGGTTGGCCGGTGGGCGTGAGAAAGTGACCACCCGCTTTGGTGCGGGCCATCATGCCGACGTTAGGATGGCACGTTGAGTCGTTCGTCAGTGATTGGGAGACAGCCGTGAAGAAGGGTCGTCATCGTCGATTCGAGGAAGCACGTGCGCTGAAGCGTGGTCCGGACATCGACATCGAGGGCATCCTGAACGACGGCGCTCCGACCGCCGACGTCGAAGACGACGACGACTACGAAGAGTACGAGCCGGGCAGTTGGACCAACCCCGAGGCCGACGACTGAGCTCCTGAGGGAGC
>CALMLJ010000335.1 GCA_937868025.1 uncultured Acidimicrobiaceae bacterium | reverse complement strand
CCCCGTTGTGGGGACCGCTGTCACTCCCCCGGTCGTGCGTCCTGGCCGGGGATGGCCATCTGCGGGTTCTCACCGGCCAACATCCGCTCGGTGTTGCGGAGCACCATGTGGGACCAGTCCGGATGGGTCAACACGTAGAAGCGATCTGTCGAGACCGCCGTGAACACCTGCTCGGCCACGTCGGAGGGCTGCAGACCGTCGGCGATCAGCGCGCCAATCGTGTTCCGAAGGTTCTCGGCGTCCTCCTCGGTCGCAGCGCTGTCGGGCGCCTGCTCCCCCGTCGTCGGACGGTTGCGCACCGAGTTGTGGATCTGCGTCTGCACCCATCCCGGGCACACGACCGTGATGCCGACGTTCGGCGCCATCATCTGCAGTTCGATGAACATCGACTCCGACAGCGCGACGACACCGTGCTTCGCCACGTTGTACGGCGCCATGAACGGCGGCGACGTGAGGCCGGCCATGGACGCCGTGTTGACGATGTGACCACCGCCCGACGCGATGATCAGCGGGGTGAAGATGCCGACGCCGTGGATGACACTCCACAGGTCGACGCCGAGCACCCACTTCCAGTCGGCCTCGGTGAGTTCCCACGACAGGCCACCTGATCCGACGCCGGCGTTGTTGCATGCCAGGTGGACTGCGCCGAACCGTTCCATGGCAGCGTCGGCGATCGCCTGCACCTGGGCGCGGTCCGACACGTCGGCCTGCACACCGATCGTCTCGATCCCCTCCGCGCTCAGCGCGGTGACGGCGTCGTCGAGCGCGTCCTGCTGGATGTCGGCGATGACCAACTTCATGCCTTCGGCGCCGAAGCGCCGAGCCATGGCGAGGCCGATGCCCGCCCCGCCACCGGTGATGACCGCGACCTTGCCCGCGAACTCGTCCATGTGCTTCCCCCTCGATCGGATTCGACCCGGGAGACTAACGGGGCGGAATCAGGCTGGGGGAAGGGCCGGGTTCGTGACCGTGAAGGTGCGCGTCCGACCGTCGAAGGACGCAACAACGGTGAACGTGCCGGGGGTGCCGTTCCCGGTGAGTCGAGCCTTGGCGATGCCGTCGGCTTCCGCTGTGATCGTCGCCGTCGTCGCCGACGTCACCGTCGTGTTCGGCGTCGCGTCGAACGTGGCGCTCGCCCCGCCGCTCGGCTGGATCGTGAAGATCACCGGCTGGCCCGCCGCCGCGTTGCCGAACCTGTCGAGCATCCCGACGTTCAGCGGGTTGTTGACGCGTCGCGGGAACTGCGGATCCGAGGTCGGGTTGGCACTCTGGTTGTCGCCGGTGAAGAAGTCGAGCGTGTGATCGATCGCCGCGGCCACCACCGTCAGGTTGAACGTCGTGGCGGTGTCGGTGCCGACGACCTTGACCGTCACCGGCACGGTGCCGGCGGCGTTGCCTGTGCCGATCGTGGTCGTCGCGATCCCGTCCTCGCCAGCGAACGCCTGGGCCGGACCGAACCACACGCCGGCCACCGGCGACGAGAACTCGAAGTTCTTGTACTGCACGACGTTGCCGAACCGGTCGACCGCCTTCACGCCGACGGGGGCGAACTGGGTGCCCGCTGCGGCGCTCTGCCCAGCTCCAGACACGACGACGATGCTCGACGCCGGAGCGGCGCCGTTGTTGAGCCCGAAGACCACATACGGGCTGGTGCCGCCGTTGACCGTCGCGCTCACGGCGTAGCCACCGAGCTGGCTGTTGGCCACCGGGGTGAATCGGGCCACGCCGTTGGCATCGGTAGCGATCAACCCGCTCGGAGCGGCGAGGCCGGCGCCCGAATCGGGGCCCTTGAACACGACGTCGGCGCCCTTGACCGGCTGACCGTCCTTGCGGGTCACCCGCACAACGACCTGACCGAACGCTTCGCCGACGCCGGTCGTCTGGCCGCCACCCTCGAGCAGCTCGACGTTCGACGGCCACGTGCTCATGATGAAATCGGCGGCCTGACCGATGGTCATCACGCGCTTCCACTTTCCGCCCTGGCAGAACAGCACGTGGGTGGCGTCACGGCCGGGCGCGGCGCCGTTGCGGCACTTTGCACCCTGCTTGACCATGTCGCAGCCGGCGACGGTGAGCACTGAGGCGGCCAACGCCAACACGGCGACTGATCGACGGACGTTCCGGTGCGCCATGACGGGCTTCCTTCGTTCTGGAGCGACCTCCCCCAGCAGGCGATCGCGATCCGCCGATGGTAGCGAACGCCGACGCATGAAATACAACGAGGTGTGTCGACGGCGCAGGACCGCCAGACGGGCGAGGGAGGGCCGGGACGCAGAGAACGCACCGAACCCGGGCGCGACATCGGGGCGCCGGGTCATACCCGACGCCCCGATCGGCATCCGCTCGGTGGTGGAGCTGGTGGGTCAGGTGTTCTGCATCGAGACGGACGAGTTCGCCGAACCCGCCGCCACGCTCACCTGGTAGGTCCCGACCGTCGATCCGGCCGTCGCGGTGACCGACGCCCGACCATCGGTGCCGGTGACCGCCGTCGGCGCCGCCAGCACTGCGGTTGCCCCGCTCGACGGAGCCGTGAACGTGACGGTCGCGCCGGAGATCGCATTGCCGTACCGGTCCTTGACCAACACCTGGAGCGGATCGGCGAACGCCTGATCGTGCACCGCCGTCAACGGCGACGGGCCCTCGGGTGTGATCGTGTCCGGGCTGCCGACGACGACGGTGTGGTTGAAGGTCGCGAAGTAGCTGGTGCGCTCGACCTCGAAGTACACCGGGAACGAGCCGGGCGTGGTGGGCGCGGACACGGGGAGGGTCGTGACCACCACACCGTTGGCGTCGGTCGTCAGGACGGCTTTCGGCGGGTTCCCCGATTGCAGGCCGCCGGAGTAGTACACGCCCACGGACTTCCCGCTCACGGGGTTGCCGCGGGCGTCGGTCACGCGGGCGGACATCGGCGCGCCCAGCGCCGTGCCGACGGTCGCGGTCTGCCCCTGCCCACTGACGATCGTGATCGCCGCCGGCTCGCCGGCCACGACCGTGACGGCCACCGTGCCCGCTACGTCACTGCCGTCGACCTTCGCGGTCAGCGTGAACGAGCCGAGTGCGTTGTTGATGACGGCCTTCGGGAACCAGACCCGTCCGTCGTCACCGGTGACGCCGCTGAGCTCGGCCGACGGCACGAGGCCCGCACCGGTCGAGGGTGCGCTCAACGTCACCTTCGCCTTGGGCAGTGGCTTGCCCGTCCGGCTCGTGACCGTGAACGCGACGGCGAGGGAGAGCTGGTCCCCGGCCTTGACCGTGGCCGTGGCGTTCACCGGAGTCACGGCGCCCGGGATCGTGCCGAGGATGAAATCGGCGGCCTGGCCGATCGTCATCACGCGCTTCCACTTCCCGCCCTGGCAGAACAGCACGTGGGTGGCATCGCGACCGGGCGCAGCGCCGGCCTTGCACCGTGTGCCGGCCCGGACCGTATCGCAGCCCGTCAGCGCAACGGCCGACAGGAGCAGAATCATCAAAATTGCCGTCATTCGTTTCATGGGCGGCAACGGTATCGGCCTCACGCCGGTTCGATGGCGCAGGTCGGGGACGATGACCCCGAACCCACGCCACAGAACCGGCGGAGAAACGGACGATCAGTAGCGGTAGTGATCGGGCTTGTAGGGCCCGTCGACCGGCACTCCGATGTAGTCGGCCTGCTCCTGGCTCAGCTTCGTGAGCTTCACACCCAACGCGTCGAGGTGCAGGCGGGCGACCTTCTCGTCGAGGAGCTTGGGCAACACGTAGACACCGACGGGATAGTCGGCCGTCTTCGTGAAGAGCTCGATCTGTGCGATGACCTGGTTCGTGAAGCTGTTCGACATCACGAAGCTCGGGTGGCCGGTGGCGCAGCCCAGGTTCA
>CALMLJ010000334.1 GCA_937868025.1 uncultured Acidimicrobiaceae bacterium | reverse complement strand
TCGCGGCCGCCGTCGAAGCAGGCACGCCCGATGCGGCGCAGAACGGGTGGCAACGCGTTCCGAACGAACCACCGGCTCGCGACTTCTCCGAACCGCTCCCTCGGGACGAGCCATGAGTGCGTCCGGACGAACGTATCGATTTGCGGCGCGAGATCGAAGCGGATGGCTCCTCGGCCTTCAGGCGGGGCAGTGCATCATCCTCGGAGCGGGGATCTTCGTGGCCGGCGGACTCTTCAACGTCGGAGCACCGTCGGCTTCGGTGGTCGTCACCATGGTGATCTCCGGAGTCGTCGCGTTCGCTCCTGCCGGCGACCGGCCGGCGTATGCATGGCTGCCCGTGCTCGCCAGCTGGATCATTGGCGGTCGAGGCGGGCGGACGTGGACCGCGTCGGTAACGCGATTCGGTCGGACCGCATCCACGCCCGCCCAGCCGGAGTGGCCGCCGTTCCTCGACGGGCTCGAACTTCACGATCATGACGGGTGGCGTGCAAATGAAACGATGGCCGCCATCGTCGACCGCCGTACCGGCGCGGTGACAGCGATGCTGCGCGTGTCGGGTCGGGAGTTCGCGCTCATCGATCGCCTCGAGCAGGAGCGGGTGCTCGCCGGATGGGGCGACGCGCTCGCCGCGTTCTGCAAGGAACGCACCGCTGTGCGAGCCGTGCGCTGGTTCGAGTGGTCGGCGCCAGCAGATTCATCGGAGCACCTCGGCTGGAGCCGCACGCAGATCGCGGCCAATGCGGACCCAGGAATCGTGGATGGATACCTCGCGATGGTCGCCAGGGCGGGCCCGATGGCGACGCGCCACGAGACGCTCGTGACGATCACCGTGGGTGGACCAACTTCCGGCTTCGGACGTCGGCGCGGCTCTCGGCAGGGAAGGGCATCGATCGACACGCTCCGCGACGAGCTCCGACTCCTCGCGAGCAGGTTGGACGCGACGGGCCTCATCGTCGATCGTCCGCTCTCGGCGGCGGACGCCGCGACGACCCTCCGAGCACGACTCGACCCTTTCTCCCGAACGGCCGGCGCAGCCGATCGCCCGACGCTCGCCCAACTCGCAGGAGTGTCGCCTCGGTCTGCTGGTCCGATGGCAACCCGCACCGAATGGACCCACCTGTCAGTGGACGGGGCGGTCCACGCTTGCTTCGCCATCACCGAATGGCCGCGGCTCGACGTGCCGCCCAACTGGATGGAGCCGCTACTCCTCCACGCTGGTGGAACTCGGACGGTGTCGGTCCACCTAGAACCGGTTGCGCCGTCGCGTAGCCAGCGTCAGATCGATCGAGACTCCACACGCCTGGTGGTCGATGCAGAGCAGCGATCGCGCTCGGGCTTCCGGGTGGGAGCCCGCCACCGACGGACTGAGTCCGACGTCGCCTCACGGGAGTCCGAACTCGTCGCCGGGTACGCAGAGTTCGAATACTGCGGGCTCGTGACCGTCTCGGCACCCGACCTCGAACGGCTCGAGCGGTCGTGCGCCGAGTGGGAGCAGATCGCCGCTCACGCAGGACTTGAGCTGCGGCGGCTGAACGCTCAACACGACGCGGCGTTCGCGTGCACGCTCCCTGTCGGCATCGGCCCAACCGCTCGGACCTGGGAATGAGGCCGGGCATCGCACTCCCCCGTCACCGAGCGACGACAGCTCACCTGTGTTCGGCGTACCCCTTCGCTGCAGAACTCGGGCTCGGAACCCAAGGGGTCTACCTCGGCTCGAACCTGCTGACCGGTGGCGGCGGCTTCGCCTTCGACCCCTTCGAGGCGTACACGGCGGGGATCGTCACGAACCCGAACATGCTGATCGCCGGGGAGCCAGGGGTCGGCAAGTCGGCGACAGCCAAGACGTTCATCCACCGGTCGGTCGGCGTGTTCGGCCGATGGGTCGCCATTGCCGACCCGAAGGGCGAGTACCTGCCACTGGCTGAGTCGCTCGGGCTCGCCGTCATCAAGCTCCACCCCGGCGGAAGCTGCCGAATCAACCCGCTCGATCCCGGACCGAACCCGCCGTCCGACGCGGCCGAGCGGGTGCGCCGCCAGGCCGACATGCTCGGAACGTTGCTCGGCTCGGTGCTCCGCCGGGACCTCACGCCGGTCGAGGACGCAGTGCTCGGCGGTGCCATGCAGCATCTCGACCGGGCAGGGATGACGGCCCCGACATTGGCCGATGTCGCCGCCGTCACCGTGGCACCGACCGCCGACATGGTGCCGACGTCGGTGCGAATCGACGAACTTGCTCGCTCTGTGGAAGCGATCCCGTACGCCCTCGGCAAGTTGCTGGACCGATCCCTCCGAGGCATGTTCGACGGCCCGACAAATGTCGCGATCGATTGGAACGGGCCAGGCATGGTGATCGACCTGTCGGCAGTCCACCACGACTCCGAAGCGCTGACGCTGGTCCTGGTGGCGACCACTGCGTGGCTGCAGAACCTGATGGCGACACCCGGCGGTCCTCGTCGGTTGCAGGTGCTCGACGAGGCGTGGGCGCTACTGGGGACTGAACGAACGTCCAAGTATCTGCAGGCGTGTTGGAAGCTGTCGAGGTCGTACGGCGTGGCGAACCTCGCGATCGTCCACCGTCTGTCGGACCTTCGGTCCCAGACCGACGACGGCACGTCGGCGTCGAAGGTGTCCATGGGACTGCTCGCCGACACGCAGACCCGCGTGCTGTTTCGGCAGTCGACCGATCAGGTCGCTGAGGCCGGTGCGCTCCTCGGCCTGACGTCCACCGAGGCGCAGCTCCTCCCTCGCCTTGTGAAGGGCAGAGCGCTATGGAAGGTGGCCGGTCGAAGTGCTGTCGTCGCCCACACGATTGCGGCCCACGAACGCGCGTTGTGCGACACCGACGCCGCGATGAGCCAACGGTGAGGGGACGATCGCCACAACGTGGTCCAGGGCAGATCGAGGCGATCGAGGACCT
>CALMLJ010000333.1 GCA_937868025.1 uncultured Acidimicrobiaceae bacterium | reverse complement strand
GCGCCGAGCGCGAGGGCGAGCACCACGTCGGCGGCCTGGTCGGCATTGGCCATGACCGCGACCTTCGACCCGACCACGGCATCGGCCCAGTCGAGCAGGGTCACCAGACCTGCCGGCATCTCCTCCAGCGGACGATGGGGCTCGGCCGTCGCCCGCTCGGTCGGGGTGGTCACGTCGTCGAGACGGCGAACCTCGCCGGTCGCGCCGTCGACCAGCAATCGGTCGCCCTCGGCGACCTCGAGCTCGCCGATACCGCACACCGCGGGAACGCCCCACTGGCGGGCGATGATCGCAGCGTGGCTCGCCACCCCACCGCGCCGGCACACGATCGCCGATGCGACCCGCATCGCCGGCTCGTCCTCGGGGCGGGTTTCGTCGACGAGCAGTACGACGTCGGTGCCCCGTTCCCAGGCATCGAGCGCCGCCGCGGGGTCGCTGGCGATCTGTCCGACACCGACGCCGGGCGATGCGGCGAGGCCCACCCCGAGCAGAACACCGTCGGCCGTCGAACCGACCGTGGACGACGCGACCCCGAAGATCACGTCGTCGACCAGTGCCGGGCTCACCGATCGCAGGGCCGCGGCGATCTGGGCGCTGTCGGACGGATCGGTCACCGAGGCGACCGCCGCGTCGATGGCCTGCATCGGGTCGGTCATGGCACCCCGGACACTACCCGGCCCCTCCTGACAACGATCCCGCCGCCAGCCTTGCCGCCGGCCTCGCCGGATTTGTCCTGCGGTTCCGCCCCTCCAGGGGCGAATCGGCAGGACAGAACAGGTGAGGGTCGGGCGCAGTCAGGTCAGGTCAGGTGAGGGTGGCTCGCAGGGAGTACATCATCGGGATGCGGGGCAAACCCTCGGGCAGCTCGTACCCGCGCCCGGTCCGCACCAGGAACCGCAGCGAATCGAACAGCGTGTAGTCGTGCTCGTGGAGGAACTCGAGGCGGAACCCCGCACCGGTCACCGCCGACACCACCTCCCCCAGCGTCCACACCCGCTCGTGGGTGTTGTTGAACTCGGTGACGGCGTCCTGCGCCCCGTAGCTCCCGGTGAAGGTCTCCGACGTGTCGTGCCACTCGTGGCCGAAGTAGTCGTACCGGGGAACGAGAGCGACATCGTCACGTTCGTCGTCGAACGTCGACGCCACCGGGTGGAACTCGGCGAGGTAGAACGTGCCACCCGTCCGGCACACCGAGGCCATCGTCGCCGCCCACCGCTCGATGTCGTGGAGCCAGTTGATCGCTCCGAGACCGGTGTAGACGATGTCGAACCGCTCGCCGCCGACCGCCTCGGCAGCGTCGTACACGTCGGCGCACACGAATCGGGCGTCCGCGATGCCGGCGTCGACCGCCAGTTGCTGCGCCGCGGCGACGCCCGCGGGCGAGAAATCGAGACCGGTCACCCGGGCACCGTGCCGGGCCCAACTCAGCGTGTCCTGGCCGAAGTGGCACTGCGGGTGGAACAACGTCCGACCCGCAACGTCACCCAGCTCGGCGAGCTCGAAGGGCCGGAGCTGCTCCTCGCCGTCGAGGAACTCACGGACGCGGTAGAACTCGCCCTCGACGTGCAGCGGGACCTTCTCGTCCCACCAGTCCCGGTTGTCGCCGTACCAGCGTTCGTCATCGACCGTCATGGCCGACGATCATTCCAAAGGTCAGACGAATTTGTCCTGGAGATAGCGCACGAGGCCCTCGATCGGGATGCGCTCCTGTTCCATCGTGTCGCGGTCGCGAACCGTGACCGAACGGTCCTCGATCGAGTCGAAGTCGAACGTCACGCAGTACGGCGTACCGATCTCGTCCTGGCGGGCGTACCGCTTGCCGATCGACTGCGTCTCGTCGTAGTCGCACATGAAGCTGCCCTGCAGTGTCGCCAGCATCTCGAGGCACGGCCCCGTCAGCTCGGGCTTCTTCGAGAGCGGCAGCACGGCCACCTTGTACGGAGCGATGCGGTGATGCAGGCGCAGCACCGTGCGCTTCTCGCCCTTGACCTCGACCTCGGTGTAGGCAGCGATGAGGAACGCGAACGCAGTGCGGGTCGCGCCGGCTGCCGGCTCGATGACGTGGGGCAGGTAGCGCTCGTTGGCGGCCTGGTCGTAGTACTCGAGGCTCTGGCCGGAGTGCGTCTGGTGCTGGGTGAGGTCGTAGTTGCCGCGGTTGGCGATGCCCTCGAGCTCGTCCCAGCCCCACGGGAACAGGAACTCCACGTCGGAGGTGCCCGACGAGTAGTGCGAGAGCTCGTCCGCGTCGTGGGGACGCAAGCGCAGCTGCGACTCGGGCATGCCGTGGTCGAGGTACCACTGGTAACGCTCCTGGCACCAGTAGCGGTACCACTCGTCGGCCTCGGCCGGCGGCACGAAGAACTCCATCTCCATCTGCTCGAACTCGCGGGTGCGGAACACGAAGTTGCCCGGCGTGATCTCGTTGCGGAACGACTTGCCGATCTGGGCGATGCCGAACGGCGGCTTCTTGCGGGTGCTGTTGAGCACGTTGGCGAAGTTCACGAACATGCCCTGCGCCGTCTCGGGGCGGAGGTAGCAGTCGGCACCGGCGCCGGCGACCGGGCCGGCCTGCGTCTTGAACATCAGGTTGAAGTCACGCGGCTCGGTGAAGCTGCCCTTCGACCCACACGTGGGGCACACGTTCGGGTCCTCGAGCTTGTCGAGACGGTGACGCGACTGGCACACCGTGCAGTCGACCAGCGGGTCGGTGAAGTTGGCGAGGTGACCCGAGGCCTCCCAGATGGCGGGCGGGCCGAGGATCGCGGCGTCGAGGCCCACGACGTCGTGGCGCATCTGCACCATCGAGCGCCACCAGGCGTCCTTGACGTTGCGGAGCAGCAGCACACCGACGGGCCCGTAGTCGTAGGTCGAGCGGAACCCGCCGTAGATCTCCGCTGACTGGAAGGCGATACCGCGACGCTTCGACAGGTTGACGATCTTGTCGAAGATCTCGGGATCGGGGGCGACGGCGGACTCTGCTTCGGACATAGGGGCCGAGGTTACCGGGTGGGAGATGTGCTCCCCCACCTGGTTCCCGCCGTAGGTTCGCGACATGGCCCAACATTCGATCGACCCCGAGAACCTGCCGTACGAACCGTCGAAGCTCCCCCGCAAACACGACATCAGTGGCCCGGACTTCTTCGCCGTCGACATGCGGGTCGGCGAAGTGGTCGACGTCCGCCCCTTCCCCGAGGCCCGGAAACCGGCGTACCAGCTCGTCGTCGACTTCGGGCCGGTCGTCGGGATCCTCGAGACGAGCGCCCAGGTGACCAACTACGACCGTGATGAACTGGTCGGCCGGCGTGTGGTGGGCGCCATCAACCTCGGGGTTCGGCGCATCGCCGGCTTCGAGTCGCAGTTCCTCGTCCTCGGCGGACTCGCCCCCGACGGCACCGTCCACCTCCTCGCACCCGACGCCGACGTGCCCCTCGGCGCGCCGGTCGCCTGACGCCCCGTACGCACCGGCGACGACCGTTTCGTTCGTGTGACGTTCCCCGGTTTCGCGCAGCCCCGTTGATAGCGTGACCGTCTACTTCCTCAAGCACTGCCCAAGGAGCTGCTCGTGAGCGATCCCAACGACCCGTACTCCGGAGGCGCCACTCCGCCGCCGCCGCCGTTCGGTGGCGGTGCCATCACCCCGCCGCCCGGTCCCGGGGCGACCCCGCCCCCTCCGGCCCCTCCCGGTGGCGGCTACCAAGCGCCTCCTCCCCCCGCGCCCCCCGGCGGCGGTTACACCCCTCCTCCGCCTCCCGGTCCGCCCGGCGGTGGTTACGCCCCGCCGCCTCCCGGTGGCGGCTACGTGCCCCCGCCCGCGCCTCCCGGCGGCTACCAGGCGTACCAGCCCGGCGGCTTCCCGAGCGGCGGCGGCCAGGCCGACATCGGCACCGCGTTCAGCTGGACCTTCGCGAAGTTCCAGCAGCACCTCGTGCCGCTGCTCTCGCTCTCCGGCGTGATCTTCCTCGTCAACCTGCTGGGCGGCATCACCGCATCGAAGCTGGCCGAGACCTCCGTCGACGACCTCCGCATCAACGACAACGGCGTGCTCGTCAACGACGGCAACTTCTGGAGCGGCATCGTCGGCAGCATCCTGATCTCGATCGTGATCGCCCTGCTCGTCGCGTTCCTCCGCATCGGCCTGCTCCGCGCCGCACTCCGGGTCACCCGCGGCGAGACCCCGTCGTTCAACGACCTGATGACCGGCACGAACCTCGTGCCCTACATCGTCGTGGCGATCGTGTCCGGCATCCTGACGGCGATCGGCCTCGTGCTGTGCGTCATTCCCGGCCTCCTGGTCGCGTTCTTCCTGCTGTTCGCACCGATCCACGCCCTCGACAAGGGGGCCGGCGTCGGCGATGCGCTCAACTGGAGCTACAACGCGGTCAAGGCGAACGTGGTGCCCTGCATCGTGCTCGTGCTGATCGGCATCGTCGTCGGCATCATCAGCTCGTTCGCCGGTGGCATCGGTGGCGCCGTCGTCGCCGCACTGCTCGGGCTGTTCATCGACCCGATCTCGTCCCTCCTGACGGCCAACCTCTACCGCCAGATGGGCAACGAGCCGATCGCCGCCTGATCGAGCGATCACCCCGATCACCGAGCGACCCCGGGCTCCGGCCCGGGGTCGTTCCGCGTTCGGGGTCTGGTTCGGGCTTGTTTCGGGGTCAGCCCGGATGGTCGAGCAGGTGCAATGAGCGCAAGCGACGGTCGAGGTGCCGCTCCATGGCGACCGACGCCAGGTGATCGACCTCGAAGGTCGCCGGACCGATCGGGAGCGCGAGCGCGTTCGACAGCCGTCCACCCAACACCAGCTGGAGGATGGTCACGGCCTGGCTCGACACGGCGAGTCCGTCGCGGTGGGTGCGGCACCGCAACCCACCCCCCTCGAGGTCGAGGGCGACGAGATCGTCCTCCGCCCCGCACTCGAGGCAGCAGTCGACCTGCATGCCGACGCCTTCGGCTGCGAGCAGCTTGAAGAAGAAGGACGGTGTCACGAGCGGGGTGTCCCAGTTCGCGACGGCCCGCAGCCCGCCCACCAACATGTCGTAGAGGGCAGGGTTGACCTCGCCCTCCTGGCAGATCTGGTCGACGGCTTCGAGCATCGCCGCGGCACGACCCATGCGGTCGAGGTCGTCACGCAACGCCTGCTGCGCCTCGACCAGCTCGGCCTGGCTCACGATGTCGAGCTCGCGACCCTCGTAGAGCTGCAACGACACGTGGCTTCCGGGCTCGAGCCGCGACCCGAACCGTGACTTCGTCTTGCGCACGCCTTTCGCCACGGCGCGCACCTTGCCGCGACCCTGGGTGCAGAACACCACGATGCGATCGGCCTCGCCGAGCTTGTAGGTGCGGAGCACCACGCCGACGTCGCGGTACAGCGGCACGGCTACTCGTTGGCGAGACCGCCGAAGCGGCGCTCCCGTTGCTGGTACTCGCGGATGGAGTCGTAGAGGTTCTCGCGGCGGAAGTCCGGCCACAGGACGTCGGTGAACACCCACTCCGAGTACGCCGACTCCCACATCAGGTAGTTCGACGTGCGGATCTCGCCCGAGGTGCGGACCACGAGCTCGGGATCGGGCATCGTCGGGTCGTACATGTGGGCGCTGATCATCTTCTCGTTGATCTTGTTGGCCGGCACACCCGCTTCGACGATCTTGCGCACGGCGTCGACCAGCTCGGCGCGACCGCCGTAGTTGAAGGCCATCGACACCGTCATGGCGTCGTTGTCCTTCGTGAGCTCGAGGGTCTCGTCGATGCGCTTGAGGATGCGGCGCGGCACCCGCCAGTCACGGCGACCCAGGAACTGCATCTTGATGTTGTGGGCGTGGATCTCGTCACGCCGGGTGAGGAGGAGCCGCTCGTTGAAGTTCATGAGGAACCGGACCTCGTCGAGCGGCCGCTTCCAGTTCTCCGTCGAGAACGCGTACACCGTGAGCCAGCGGATGCCGGCGGCGTGCGCGCCCCAGATCGTGTCCATGAGCGCCTCCTCACCGGCGGCATGGCCGTCGGTGCGGGGCAAGCCGCGCTGCTGGGCCCATCGCCCGTTGCCGTCCATGACAACCGCCACATGGCGAGGGATATAGGTCGGGTCCAGGTCGCTCAGCTCCACACCCGCACCGTACCTGCTGGCGTGTGGACCCCCGTGCCCAGCCACCGTTCCTTCACATGCGAGAGTAGGGACGTGAGTTTGGCGACCCGATCACTCGACCTCCTCGACCGCGTCCGCGAGTCGATGGACGCCGGCGAGGACCGACCCGGCCAGCACCAGATGGTGGAGGCGATCGCCACGGCGATCGGCGAGAAGCAGCACCTGGTCGTCCAGGCGGGCACGGGCACCGGCAAGTCGCTCGCCTACCTCATCCCGGCGCTGACCTCGGGCCGGCGCACCATCGTCGCGACCGCCACCAAGGCGCTCCAGGACCAACTGGCCACCAAGGAGCTCCCGCTCCTGGCCAAGCACATGAGCAAGAAGATCTCGTGGGCCGTGCTCAAGGGTCGCTCGAACTACCTGTGCCTCCAACGACTCGACGAGGCGACCAAACCCGAGGCGCAGCTGGGCCTGGACGGCGTTGCCGAAGCCGCCGGCGGCACCAGCCGCATCCCCGACAAGACGCTGAAGGAACTCCAGAAGTTCGCCGAGACGTCGTCGACGGGTGACCGCGCCGACCTCCCGACCGAGCCCCAGCCGTGGGTCTGGTCGGCGGTCTCGGTCGGCCCCCGCGAGTGTCCGGGTGCAACGAAGTGCCCACGCGGCGAGGACTGCTTCGCCGAGCGGGCTCGCTCGTTGGCCGCCGCCGCCGACGTCGTCATCGTCAACACCCACCTGTACGGGCTGAACCTCGGGTCGCGCGGGGCGATCCTCCCCGATCACGACGTGGTGATCTTCGACGAGGCGCACGAGGTCGAGGACATCATCTCGGCAACGACCGGCCTGGAGCTCGGCCCCGGAACGATCACATCGATCGCTCGCACGATCTCGGGCCTGATCGCCGACGACTCCGTCACCGACGGACTCGAGGACGACGCGACGCGGCTCACTCGCCAACTCGCTCCCCTCGTCGGCTCGCGGCTCCGGCGTGGCCTCCCGCCCGAGACCGCCGACCTCCTCAACGCGACCCGGGCACGGGTCATGGAGGCCTCGGCCGCACTCAAGAAGATCCCCGACAGCGGATCGGGCGACACGGCGACCCGCAAGGCCCGGGTGGCCACGGCCGTGGGGGGCCTCGTGCTCGACATCGACGCGCTGGTCAGCCCACCCGGCGACACCGTCATGTGGGTGGGCGGCACCGAGGACCACCCGCGCATCGAGATGGCTCCCCTCGACGTGGGTGCGACGCTCGACTCCCTGCTGTGGGATCCCGAACCGAACGGCCTCGAGATCGTCATTGGCGGCGGATCGTCGGCCGGTCCGACCGGAGGACCGACCATCGACCTCGTGAACGACGAGCCGTTCGGCGCCGGTCGGTCACGGGGCGGCGACGAGACCGATCCGACGTTCGGGCTGCCCGACACGGTGGTGTTCACGAGCGCCACCGTCCCCACCGCGCTCGTCGAACGCCTCCACATCCCGCCCGACGAGGTCACTGTCATCGACGTGGGCACCCCGTTCGACTTCGCGAACCACGCGCTCCTCTACTGCGCGACCCACATGCCCGACCCTCGGTCGGCCAAGTACGGCGAGGCCGTGGCCGACGAACTCGTCCGCCTCATCACCGCGGCCGGCGGCCGCACCCTGGCCCTCTTCACCAGCCACCGGGCCATGAACGAAGCTGCCGACGCCGTGTCGGCGCGGGTCGACGTGCCCGTCCTCCGCCAGGGCGACCGGCCCAAGCCCGCGCTCATCGAGGAGTTCGCCGACGACGAAGCGTCATGCCTCTTCGCGACGATGGGGTTCTGGGCCGGCATCGACGTGCCCGGCCCGTCGCTGAGCCTGGTCACGATCGACAAGATCCCGTTCCCGCGCCCCGACGAACCCCTCCTGGCAGCGCGACGCGAGAAGGCCGCGGCTCAGGGGTTCGCCACCATCGACCTGCCCCGTGCCGCGACGCTGTTGGCCCAGGGTGCGGGTCGCCTCATCCGCTCGGCGACCGATCAAGGCGTCGTCGCGGTGCTCGACCCACGCCTGTCGACGAAGCCGAGCTATCGGTGGCAACTCATCCACGCCCTGCCACCGATGAAGCGGACGAAGGACTTCGACGAGGTCGCCGCCTTCCTCGCCGCGCTGGGCACTCCCGTCTGAAGCAGCCTTGAAGGAGCACTGAAGGGACCCACCGGAAGATGAGGTTGTCGAACGGAACCACCGTCGACACCTCACCCAAGGAGTCGTCCCATGAACCAGCTCACCCGCCTCATCGCCGCCACCGTCCTCACCGCCACCCTCGCCGGCCCGGTCGTCGGTCTCGACGCAACCACGGCGTCGGCCCAGACCACCGACAGCCGCAAGGCGCCGTGCAAGCCCTACCCGTGGCATCTCCACAAGCACACGTACTCCAACATCCGGGTCGTCAGCCGCCAGACCCAGAACCTCGGCCAGGTCAGCCAGGCGATCCGCAATCCGTACAGCTCCTCGATCCGGACCCAGGTGCGGGTCGACCGGGCGAAGTCGAAGCAGATCTCCGTCAACGCCAGCGTCGAGGTCGAGGCCAGCGGGCTCGTGGCCGCTGTGCGAGCCTCCACGGGGATCGATGTCGCCACATCGGTCACGTCGACCGTCGGTGTGGATGTGCCGCTCATCATCCCGGCGAAGAAGTTCGGCTGGGTCCAGGCCGAGAACGAGACGGTCACGATCACCGCAACCGTGACCTCGCTCGACCTCATGTGCAATGTGGTCGACTACCGGGGCACGATCCGTTCGACCATGCCCCGTAGCAAGGCCTACCTGACACCCAAGGTGGCCGCTTCGGCGCCCTGACCGGCGCCGACCCGCCCATCCACATCGCCCAGGTCCCGCCGAGCCGCCCGTTTGGGCGGCTCGGCCGCGGAGTGAGAAGATCGTTCTCATGACTGACGCTCCGTGGCAAGGTGACGCCTCCTCCCTCGTCGAGGCCTTCCGCAAGGGCGAGCGCTCGCCCCGGGAAGAACTCGAGGCAACCCTGGCGGCGATCGACGCCAGCGATCTCAACGCGTTCAGCCATGTCGACCCCGAGCGTGCCCTCGCCGCTGCCGACCGAGCCGACGTCAGCCTGCCGTTCGGCGGCGTGCCTGCCGGCGTCAAAGAGCTCGACGCCGTCGCCGGGTGGCCCGACACCGATGCGTCGCTCGTCTTCAAGGACCGCATCGCCACCACCACGTCGCCCAACGTCGAACGGCTCCGCGACGTCGGCGGCGCCGTGCTCGTCGGTCTGACGACCGCCAGTGAGTTCGGCGGCCTCAACGTGAGCGTCACGAAGCTCAACGGCGTGACTCACAACCCGTGGCGGCACGGTCGTACCGTCGGCGGCTCCTCCGCCGGCAGCTCGTCGGCGGTCGCCGGTGGGCTCGTCACGATCGCCACCGGCTCCGACGGTGGCGGCTCGATCCGCATCCCCGCCGGCTACACCGGGCTCTTCGGCATGAAGGGCACGTTCGGTCGTATCCCTCGCGGGCCGTCCGCCTTCTCCCGCCCCAACACGGCGGTCCAGGGGTGCCTGTCGCGCTCGGTGCGCGACGCCGCCCGCTTCTTCGATGTCTGCGCCGGTCCTCACCCGATCGATCCGCTGAGCATCACCTCCCCCGGCGGCTGGGAAGCCGGCCTGGGCAACCACGACCTGGCCGGTCTCAAGGTGGCCGTGGTGCCCGGGCTCGGCGGAGTCACCCTCGAGGACGGCGTCGAGCAGCGCATCCGCGAACACGCAGCGGCCCTCATCGAGGCCACCGGCATGAAGGAGGTCGACCTCGACTTCGCCGTGCCGAACATCACGGCCGAGTGGATGATGGGCAACACGTCCACGTTGCTCGCCGAACTCGGCGACCTCTGGCCCGCGTGCGCCGGCGACCTCACCCAGTCGGTCGAGGACGGCCTGCGCATCAGCGCTGCGTTCTACAACCTCCGCACGGCCGGTGTCGCCGAGCACAAGCGCCTCCTGCTCAACCGTGCCATGGCCGACGTGTTCGACCAGGTCGACCTCGTCATCGGCGCCACCAACCCCGGCCCGGCCTTCCCCGCCACCGCCGAGATGAGCAAGCCGCTCCCCCCGCTCGCCGACAAGGCCATGTCGAGCCGGCCGGCCCGCCTCGGCATGCGCGGTGCACTCGGCGCCATCCGCGCCGCCGGCAGTGCGGCGCCCAACCTGCCCGCCGCCGTCCTCGCGAAGGTGACCGCCAAGGTGCCCGAGATGCTCGAGATGGGCGGCCTCACCATCATGTCGAACATCTACGGCAACCCCGCGGTGTCGATCCCGGCGGGCCTCGTCGACGGGCTTCCCGTCGGCATGCAGGTGCTGGCACGCCATCACGCCGACGACCTCCTCTTCGACGTCGGCCTCGCCGCTGAGCGCGAGCTGCCGTGGCCGATCACGGCCGCCGCCGGACGATCCTGACCGTTCCGCACCCGAATCGCTGGCGATCCCGGCCTGGTCGTAGACTGCACCCGTGTCATCCGAGCTGATCGAACAGACGGCGGCCGCACCCGGACCGGCGCCGGCCGCAGCCGGTTGCCCCGTCCCGCACGGCCTCACGAAGCTGGCGCCCGAGGGTGTCTGCCCGTTCCCCCACGACGCCGGAGCCACCCGCCCCGCTCCGCAGCGGTCGAAGGCCGACGAGGTCGTCCGCAAGGTGCTCCGCATCAAGGAGCGCCCCGCCGGCGTCACCGAGAACGCGGCGCTCGCCGCGTTCCAGAAGTCGATGCTGATCTCGGCGACACGTTGCACCCTCACGTATGTGGTGTTCCCGTTCGTGCTGCCGGCGGTGAGCTTCGCCAAGGGTGTCGGCCCGATCCTCGGCATCATCATCGGCGTCATCGCAATGGTGTGCGACGTGTTCACGATCCGGCGCTTCTTCGCCGTCGATCACAAGTGGCGCTGGTACTTCTCGGCGGCCGCCCTCAGCGTCATCACGCTGCTCACCGTCCTGCTCGTGCAGGACATCGTCCACCTGGTGCAGTGACCGGGGCATGAACCGAGGGCCGGTCGCGTCCGGCAGCCGCGGGCTGCTCCGCGCCGGGTGGTTCGCCGGCGGCTGGGTCGCCGTGGGCGTCGGTGGTGTCGGCATCGTCGTGCCCGGGCTGCCGACGACCGTCTTCTTCATCGTGGCCGCCTACTGCTTCGGCAAGTCGAGTCCCCGGTTCGAGCAGTGGGTCCTCGACCTCCCCACGATCGGCCCCATGGTTCGCGACCACCGCGCCGGCCTCGGCATGCCGAGGCGCATCAAGGTCATCGCCATCTCGACGATGTGGGCGGCGATCGCCGTGAGCGCCGTGGTCCTCCGGGAACGATGGGCGATCGCACTCGCGGTCATCGCCCTCGGACTCGTCGGCACCTGGTACATCCTCACCCGGGTCCCGACGAAACCCGACGCCGACCTCGCCTGAACCGGTTCAGTAGCCGAGACGATCGAGTGCCTTGGGACGACGCTGCCAGTCCTTGTCGACCTTGACGTGCAGCTCGAGGAACGCCCCCGGCGGCATCTCGGCCCGGGTGGCGATGCCCGCCTGCTTGAGAACGGCGCCCTTCTTGCCGATCACGATGCCCTTCTGGGACTCGCGTTCGACGAGGATCTCGACGCGAACCCGGGGCCATTCCCACTCGGTCACCCGGCAGGCGATCGAGTGCGGCAACTCGTCGTGGGTCACCGCCAGCAGCTTTTCGCGAACCAGCTCGGCCACCCAGAACGCATCCTCGACGTCGGTCACCATGTCGTCGGGGTACCACTTGGGGCCTTCGGGCAAGCGGGAGATCAGGTGCTCGACCAACGCCTCGACGCCCTCGCCCGTTGCCGCCGACACGGGGAAGTACTCCCGGGCCCCCGCGCCGACCTCGCGCACGAGATCGAGGCCGGTCGGGCCCGAGGACGCGTCGCCGGCGTTCGACTCGCCGAACTGCCCGAAGTCGGTCGTCCGCAGCAGCTGCTTCATGACCTGTTCCTTGGAGACCAGGTCGACCTTGTTGACGATGACGATGGCGTCGTCGGGGACCCGCTCGGCGACCCACGCGTCACCGCGGCCGACGGGCGCCGTCGCATCGACCAGCAGACACACGACATCGACGCCCTTCGCGGCGCCGATGGCCGCCTCGTTCAGGCGTTCTCCCATGAGCGTGCGGGGCTTGTGGATGCCGGGCGTGTCGACGAAGACGATCTGGGTCGCCGGCCGGTTGAGGACGCCGCGGATCTGGTGACGTGTGGTCTGCGGCTTGTCGGAGACGATCGAGACCTTGTGGCCGAGGATGCGGTTGAGCAGCGTCGACTTGCCGACGTTGGGGCGACCGACCAGGGACACGAAGCCCGATCGGAACCCCTCGGGCACCTCGGGCTCCGACGAGCCGGCGAGGAACTCCTCGACCGAGAGGTAACGGACGGCACCGTCGGCCTCGTCCTCCTCGTCGATGTCGTCGAACTCGTCGACGAGGTCGTCGTCGAACATCGGGGGCCCACCGGTGGGCGTCGGGCCGAGCTCGTCGGGACTCATTCCGCCGACGCCTTGTCGTCGACCGTGACGGCCACGATCCGGACCCGGCCCACGCGGCGGCCGTCGACCGACTGCACCTCGAGCGAGTACCCGTCGACCTCGACGAGGTCACCGACGACCGGAACCCGGCCGAGTTCGGAGAACACGAGGCCCCCGAGGGAGTCCCAGTCGCCTTCGGGCAGATCGAGGTCGTAGCGGTCGTTGAGGTCGTCGACGTTGAACGACGCGTCGTGCACCAAGACCTCGCCCCCGGGCAGCACCTCCGCGGGAGGCACCTCGGTGTCGAACTCGTCGGCGATGTCGCCCACCAGCTCCTCGAGCAGATCCTCCATCGTCACGAGGCCGGCGGTGCCGCCGTACTCGTCGACGACGATCGCGATGTGGGTCTGGCGGGACTGCATCTCGCGCAGGAGCTCGGCGACGCGCTTGGTCTCGGGGATCAGCTGGGGAGGACGCATGAGACCTTCGATGGTCTCCGCTCCTCGTTGGTCGCGCTCAGCCCGCATCAGATCCTTGGCGTACACGATGCCGACGATGTCGTCGATGTTCTCGCGGTACACCGGGAAGCGGCTCAGTCCGTTGAGGATGGCGATCTCGACGCAGTCGGCGACGTGGTACTCGACCTCGAAGGACACCATGTCGGTGCGGGGCACCATGATCTCCCGGGCCACCGTGTCGCCGAAGTCGATGATCGACTCGATGAGGTCGCGTTCCTCCTCCTCGATGACCGAGGCCTCGGCGGCCTCACCCATCAGGGCGATGATCTCTTCCTCCGTGACGAACGGGCCCTGCTCGAGGCCCTTGCCCGGCAGGATCACGTTGGTGACGGTGATGAGCACATCGGCGATCCACCGGAACATGCGGCCGATGAGCACGATGAGGGGCGCCGTGGCCAGCGCGGCGCGGTCGGTGTGCTGCAGGGCCCACGTCTTCGGCGCGGCCTCGGCGATGATGAACACCACCACGACGTTGATCAGCGTCGCCACGACGACGCCGGCGGTGCCGAACACCCTCGAGGCGACGATGCCGGTGATGGACGCCTGCACCGTCTGCAGCGCCAGCGCGACCAGATAAATGGCGTTGAGGCTCCGCTCGAAGTTGCCGACGATCGCGACGACCATGGCGGCGCGCTTGTGCCCCTGTTCCTCGAGCGCCGCGGCCCGCGACCGGCTGATGCGGGTGATGGCGGTCTCGGCGACGGCGATCGCGGCGCTCAGGAAGATGAGCACCACCACAACGACGAGCAGTATGGCGTCGGCGGTGGTGAAGGCGACGGCGATCATGTCTCCTGCCAGGGATCTCGAGGGAAGGTGCCCCACAACTCGGCGACGAGGCGGCGCTCGGCCGCCCACATCTCCGTCCGCTCGTCGACCTCGGCATGGTCGTGGCCGAGGAGGTGGAGCGAACCGTGGATGAGGAGGAGTGCGATCTCGTCGTCGAGGTCGCCGGCGTGGTCGGGCGCGTTGGTGGCGGCGACCGTCGGGCACACCACGATGTCACCGACCATTCGGGCCTGGCCGGGGATGGCGGCCAGGTCGTCGTCGGCACCGTCGTCGATCGGGAACGACAGCACGTCGGTCGGGCCGGACCCGCCCATGTGCTCGGCGTTGAGCTCGGCCATCACGACGTCGTCGACGAAGACCACGGCGGTCTCGGCGGGGGCTTCGACCCCCTCGCGTTCGAGCACACCGCGGACGAGTTCGGCCCAGCGATCGGCATCGATCTCGGCGGACGTCTCGTTGAGAACGGTCACCGAGATCGTCGGAGACGCTCCCTCCATCAGGCGCTGCTCCCCGACGAAGCGCCTGACGAGCCCGACGCGCCCGAGCTCGCCGCCGATGACCGCTCGTACGCGTTCACGATGTCGGCCACGATCTTGTGGCGGACGACGTCGCGACTGCCGAGCCGGACGAACGACAACCCGTCGATGCCCTGCAGGATGCCTTCGAGGTTGTCGAGACCACTGCGGCCGCCGGCAACGTCGACCTGCGTGGTGTCACCGGTGATGACCGCCTTGGAGCCGTACCCGATGCGGGTGAGGAACATCTTCATCTGCTCGGGCGTCGTGTTCTGCGCCTCGTCGAGGATGATGAAGCTGCGGTTGAGCGTTCGACCACGCATGAACGCCAACGGAGCGACCTCGACGGTGCCCCGCTCGAGCAACTTCGCCGCACCTTCGGCGCCGACCATGTCGTAGAACGCGTCGTACAACGGCCGGAGGTAGGGATCGACCTTGGCCATCAGGTCGCCGGGCAGGAAGCCGAGGCGCTCGCCGGCCTCGACCGCCGGGCGGGTGAGGACGATGCGCTCGACCTGCTTGCGTTGCAGGGCCTGGGTCGCCATCGCGACGGCGAGCCAGCTCTTGCCGGTACCGGCGGGGCCGATGCCGAACGTGATGATGTTCTCGGCGATGGCGTCGATGTAGCGGCGCTGTCCGGCGGTCTTGGGACGGACCGAACCGCCACGGGCCAGCCGGACGACGTCGCTGCCCAACAGCTGGGACGGCAGCTCGTCGACGGCGACCATGTCGATCGTGCGGCGGAGGAGGTCCTCATCGAGCTTCGTGCCGCCCTCGACGAAGATCACCAGCTCCTCGAAGATGCGGCCGACGGCGATCGCGTCGGGCCCCTCGACGTTGATCTCGTTGCCGCGGGCCACGATGCGTGTGCCGACGAAGGCGGCCTCGACGCGGTCGAGCCACTCGTCGCGCGAGCCGAGGAGCTGCGTCATCAGATGGTTGCCCGGGACGTGCACCGTGGTGCTCGGGACGGCCGAGGTCGAGACCGCGCCGGGGTCGATGGTGGTGGGCGATGTGGATCGCTCGTGTTCAGTCATGTTCAATCACCGGCGCTCTGAGCCGAAAGTGTAGTGATGTCTGGAGATCCCGACGCCATCCCCTCCGATGTGGCGGGGGCAGCGGCACGAGTGGCGGATGCCGCCGACGATCGTCGGCGACTGCGAGCGGCCCGGAACCGCAACGCCGGGCGGACGTCGATGCGTGACGTCCTGGTCGGCGCAGCGGAACGTTCGTCGACCGTCACGCTGGTGCTCGGCCACGGGCGCTCCCACCGGGTCCAGGTCGTGGCGGTCGGCGCCGACGCGGTCGTCGCCGCGCCGGTCGGGGGCGGACACGATGCCGACCGTCGGCTGCTCGTCGGACTGGCGGCGGTGCGCACGATCGTGGTCCACCGCGCCGATGCGACCGTGGCGGGAGCGGGCTGGGCCGGCCCCGAAGCGCTGGTCGGAGGCGCCCGACGGGACGCGACGG
>CALMLJ010000332.1 GCA_937868025.1 uncultured Acidimicrobiaceae bacterium | reverse complement strand
TCCTCGATCGGGTTCGGCATCGACAGACGGCCGGATGCGGTCCAGTGGGTGACGGATCCGACCCAGTGCCACAGCACGACAACGGTGATGCTCACGGCGCGGAGCAGGTCGACGTAGCGGTCTCGACCGGGAGGAGTGGCGTCGACCATCCGGTCGAGCATGGATCGGGACGGGGCGTCGGTCGGCATGGATCCACCATGGCGGGGTGGCCCCGAGACCGGAATCGGGGGGAGCCCCCATCCTCGCCTGGGGCCGGTTCGGGGGATTCGGTGCCCGTTCTGCGGCGGGAACCTGAGAGTCGCCAACTAGACTGCCGAGATGGCAGCCCGACGCAGCAAAGCCCTGCTCGAAGCCCTGGCGATCGTCGCCCCGGGCCAGCCGCTCCGCGAGGGCCTCGATCGCGTCGTAAAGGCCTCGATGGGCGCCCTGATCGTGGTGGGCGACGGGCCCGAGGTCCTCAACATCTGCTCGGGCGGGTTCCTGCTCGACGCGGCGTTCTCGCCCCAGCGCCTGTCGGAGCTGGCGAAGACCGACGGCGCCATCATCCTGGCACCCGACGCCAGCCGGATCGCTCGTGCCAACGTGCACCTGGTCCCCAATCCGAACACGCCCACGACCGAGACCGGCACGCGGCACCGCACCGCCGAGCGGGTCGCCCGCTCGATCGGGGTGCCGGTGATCTCGGTCTCCGAGGACATGGCCGTGCTCACGGTGTACATGCACGACGACAAGCACCAGCTCGAGCCGATCCCGTCGGTGCTGAGCCGCTGCAACCAGGCGCTGCAGACACTCGAGCGGTACAAGAACCGCCTCAACGAGGTCACGTCGAATCTGGCGACCGTCGAGGTCGAGGACCTCGTGACGGTCCGCGACGTCGTCACGCTGCTGCAGCGCACCGAGATCGTCGTGCGCATCGCCGAGGAGATCCAGCGCTACCTTGTCGAGCTCGGCAGCGACGGTCGCCTCGTCCGCCTGCAGCTCCGCGAGCTCATGGCCGGCGTCGAGGACGACCGCAAGATGGTGCTGCTCGACTACTTCCAGCCCGACGCCTCGTGGAACCTCGAGCAGGCCATGGAGACGCTGTCCGACCTCGAGATGGAAGACCTCCTCGAGCCCGAGGCCGTCGCCGAGGCGCTCCACCTCTCCGGCAGCGCCAAGGATGCCGACGGCAGCCTGGCCCCGCGTGGGTACCGCATGTTGTCCAAGGTCCCCCGCCTGCCCGAGGGCCTGGCCGAGCGCATCGTCGAGCAGTTCCAGTCGCTCGACAAGCTCATGCGGGCGACCATCGACGAGCTCGCCGCGATCGACGGCGTTGGCGATCAGTGGGCGCGCACGATCAAGGACAGCCTCGGCCACATCGCCGAGAGCTCCATCCTCGACCGCTACTCCTGACCGCGATCTAGTCTGCGCTCGTGCGCATCACCCTCACCACCGGAACCCCCGCAGAACTCGCCCGTCCGACGAACGGCGAGGCCACGGGCGGGCTCGTCCTGTGGGCCGACATCTTCGGCCTCCGCCCCCTCTTCGACGGCCACGCCCAACGCCTGGCCGACGACCACGGCTGGGTCGTGGTGGCGCCCGAGCTGTACCCCGGCGAGGAGACGATGCCGATCGAAGCGCGCCATGCCCGCGCCGCGACGTTCTCCGATGCCGACAAGCTGGCCGACGCGGTCGCGGCGGCGGACGCAACGGGCTTCGAACACGTGGGTGTCCTCGGGTTCTGCATGGGGGGCATGTACGCGATGAAGTCGTTGGCCTCCAACCGCTTCTCCCGGGCCGTCGCCTTCTACGGCATGGTTCGTGTGCCCGAGCAGTGGTCCGGTGGCACGCAGGGCGACGCGATCGACGTGGTCAACGAGCGTCGCGAGCGGGGCGATCTCCACCTGCTCGGGATCTTCGGCACGAACGATCCGTGGTGTCCGCTCGACCAGGTCGACGAACTCGAAGCGGCCGGCGCCGAAGTCGTGCGGTACGAGGGTGCCGATCACGGGTGGGCGCAGGATTCGACCCGCGACAACTACCGCGAGGCGGATGCAACCGACGCCTGGGCCCGCGCCGAGGCCTTCCTCGAGGGCTGAGCCTCCGAGGGAGCGCCTACATGGCGCGGATCTCGAGCTCCCGGCGCTTGAGGATGCGGTAGGTCCGGTCGTTCTGGTCGATCCACTCGAGCTTCACGAAGCTCGAGATCGCCTTGTTGACCCGCTCACGCGATGCGCCCACCAGGCCGGCGAGTTCTTCTTGGGTGATCGGGATCTCGAACTCGTCACGATCGCCGGCGAGCTCGAGCAGGTGCTTGGCGGTGCGGCCGGTCACGTCGAGGAAGAACGAGTCGGCCAGCGCCTCGTCCATGTTGCGCAGCCGCTTGGTCAGCAGGCCGATCACCTTCCACAACAGCTCCGGCTGGTGTTCCCACAGGTCGATCAGCGGGCGGTAGGGGATTTCGACGACCTCGGAGGGCTCGAGTGCCCGCGCCTCGGCCGATCTGCCGAGCTTGTCGAACAGGCTCATCTCGCCGAACAGGTCGCCGTGGGTCATCAGCGCGACCATCGATTCGCGGCCGTCGAACGACTTGTTGCCGATGGCGATGCGCCCGGACTCGACGACGTACAGCGCGTCGGCCTCGCTGCCCTCGGCAAAGATCACATCACCCCGCACCAGGTCGAGCGACCGGGACTGGTCGAGCAGCTGCTCCAGGACCTCGTCGCCGAGGTCGGAGAACAGCTCGATGGAGCGGAGCATCGTGGCATCGATCACTCTGCCACGCTAGCGGTGGAGCGGGGCGCTTCGGAAGCCGGAACGTGACAGGGGACACGCCCGAGCGGCCGGTCGATCCCCCGGTAGGCTGCTCCGGTCATGGATCACCGAATCTGGAGCATCGTCGTGGCTGCGGGCTCGGGGCAGCGGTACGGCGCTGCGAAGCAGTTCGAGCCGCTCGCCGGGGCCCGGGTGGTCGACCACTCGCTCGCCGTCGCGGCGCGGCACTCCGACGGTGTCGTCGTGGTGGTTCCTCCCGGTGAGCCCGTGCCCGACGCCCTTCGGGCCGACGTGGTCGTCGAGGGCGGTGCCACCCGTTCGGAGTCGGTCCGGCGTGGTCTCGCAGCCGTGCCCGGTGACACGACGATCGTGCTCGTGCACGACGCAGCTCGTCCGGCAGCAAGCGACGCGCTCTTCCGGCGGGTCGTCGACGCGGTGCTCGGCGGCGCCGCGGTCGCGGTCCCGGCGATCGAGGTCGCCGACACCATCCGTCACCGCGACGGGGGAGTGGTCGACCGTTCCGAGTTGCTGGCTGTCCAAACGCCCCAAGGGTTCGATGCCGCCGCCCTGCGCGCCGCCCACGCCAACGGCGGCGAGGCCACCGATGATGCCTCCCTGGTCGAGGCCCGAGGAGGAACGGTCGTGACGGTCGCCGGCGAGCGGACGAACATCAAGATCACCGAACCGGCCGACCTCGTGGTCGCCGCGCAGACGCTCGGCACCTCGGGGTCGCCCGCCGCGCCGCCGCCCTCGGCGTTGAGGCTCCGCGTCGGCAACGGGTTCGACATCCACCGCTTCAGCGACGACCCCGATCGGGTGCTCGTCCTCGGCGGCGTCACGTTCGAGGGCGCCCGGGGGCTCCACGGGCACAGCGATGCCGATGTCGTGGCCCACGCCTGCTCCGAGGCGCTGCTGGGGGCCGTCGGTCGGGGCGATCTCGGTTCGCACTTTCCCGACACCGACGAGCGGTGGCGAGGGGCGAACAGCATGGAGCTGCTCGCCGAAGTGGTGCGGATCGTGGCCGCCGACGGCATGGTCGCCCTCAACATCGATTGTTCCGTGATCGCCGAGTCGCCCAAACTGGCACCACGCCGCCATGAGATGGAGGCGGCGTTGTCCGCAGTGGTCGGAGCGCCGGTCAGCGTGAAGGGCCGCCGGGCCGAGGGCATCGGTGGCCTGGGCCGCAGGGAAGGCATCGCGGCCATGGCCACGGCGCTGCTCACCGGCGCCGGTGGCTGAGCACGGTGGACGACGACCGAACAAACGGAGCGAGTGACTGATGAGTGGCCCCAAGAAGCGAACCGGCAAACCGACGGGCGGGCGCCCCGGCGCGCCGGCGAAGGGGTCAGGGCCGCGTTCCGCGGCCGGGGCCCAGGGGGCGCCGGCCCGTTCCTCCGGTGGCCCCAAGGGCACATCGCCCAAGGGCGCGGCGCCGCGGGCAGCCGGTCCGAAGGGCGCCGGCCCCAAGCGTGGTGCGCCCGCCGCATCGGCTCCGACGCGCTCGACCTCAGCCCGCTCGGGCCCGGCACCGTCGCGCGGGCCCGGTCCCGGTCGTGGCAAGGGCGGCCCTCGTCGCACGCCCGGAGCACCGCCGGTGCGCAGCGCCGACCGTGGGCTCGACGGCACCCAGGTGGAGGGCCGTCACGCCGTCCGCGAGCTGTTGTTGGCGGGCAACCGCAAGGTGAAGGAGATCCTGCTCGCCGAGCAGATGGATCCCGCCGAGATCCTCGAGGACATCGTCGATCTGGCTCACGACCTCAAGGTTCCCGTCCGCGAGATCTCCAAGCGACGTCTCGACGCCGAGAGCCGGACCGAGGCGTCCCAGGGCGTCGTCGCTCACGCCGAGCCGCTGCGTGAGCACTCGCTCGCCGACCTGGCGACGTCGGTGCCCGGGTCGCCGCCCCCGTTCCTCGTCGCCGTCGACGGCGTGACCGACCCCGGCAACCTCGGCGCCATCATCCGCACCGCCGAGTGCGCAGGGGTGACCGGGCTGTTGTTGCCGCGGCACCGCGCGGTCCACGTGACCCCTACGGTCACGAAGTCGGCCGCCGGCGCCGTCGAGCACGTACCCATGGCGCTCGTGGGTGGGCTTCCCGCGGCGATCGAGGAGATGAAGAAGCTCGGGGTCTGGGTCGTCGGTCTCGACGCCGGCGGCGAGAAGTCGTTGCACCGCGTCGAGCTCGGCGACGAGCCGGTGTGCCTCGTCCTCGGCGCCGAGGGCGAAGGCTTGTCGCGGCTCGTGCGGCAGCGGTGCGACCAGATCGTGTCGATCCCACTCGTCGGCAGCCTCTCGTCGCTCAACGTCGCCACGGCAGCGGCGCTGGCCATCTACGAGGTCGTTCGTCGACGGTCCGAGTCGGTCGGCTGATGCGTCGGGTCGGCGGGTGCCTGGTGGCGGTGGCGCTGGTCGTCGCCGCGTCGGCATGCGTGTCGACCAACGAGGTCGACCCGTCCGGCAACATCCGCACCAACGACGCAACGCCGACGACCACGGCACCCGCGCCCCAGGCCGGTGTCCTCGGCCAGGACGTCACGTACGGCGGTGTCGTCGTGACCGTCGTGAGCGTCGCACCGTTCGACCAGTCCCCGAATGGCACGCCGCGGATCAAGGCGGTCATGCGATCGGAGAACGTGTCGGACTCGGCGCAGAAGAACCCCAACCTCGAGTTGATCTGCGACGAGACCTCGAACACGGGGGACTGGTTCCTCGGTTCGACGTGGGAGCCGAACGTGGTGCTTCCCGTCAACGTGGTCGCGCAGGGTGAGGTCATCGTGGGCTTCCCGCTCAAGGGCACGAACCCGGAGTATCCGGTGGTGACCTGCACGTCGGCGAAGTTGCGCCTGAGCGTCGTCGGTGCCCGGGAGGACGTCCCCGTCGTCGTCGACTACCCGGTCGACGCGTCGCTGATCGACCAGGCGATCCGGCGGCCTCGGGGTCCGAGCCTGCCGCTGCCTCCTCGGGGTTCCTGAGTCAGGTTCGGCCCGACCCGAAGATGTCGCCGGGGATGGCGGGCTTCGCGTCGCGGGCCCGGCGGCCGGCGACGACGGCGACGACCGTCACGGCTGCGGGCGCAGCGGCGAGGAACCGGCGTTCGAGGATCAGCTGGTCGCAGTTGGTGATGAGCGATTCCTGCTCGAACTGGTCCTCGCCCACGTCACCCGTCTCGACGGCGAGGCGGTTGGTGTCGGCTTTGAAGAGGGCCGTGCCACAGTTGCGGTCGCGATAGTGCACGTCAGTGGTCGCGACGTAGAGGCATCCAAGGCCGCTGATGATCGCCAGGAATCCCAGCGCGACTCGTTTCGGCGTCATCGGCCGATCACGCTACCTCACCCGTTCTGTCCTGCAGATGCGCCCCTGGAGGGGCGGATCTGCAGGACAGAAGCGGTGAGTTCGGGCCTGACTACTTGAGGCCGGCGAGGTCGTTCGACGTGCCGTCGTAGCTGACGAGCGGCGCTGCTTCGTTCCACTGGCCGCCGGCGCGGGTGATGATCTTGAGATCCTCGAGCACCCAGGGGTCGGTGGAGCCGTCGGTGTTGGTCGTCGCGTCGTCGAGCATGAGGCCGTAGTTCTGGTCCTTCATGGAGTACAGCGTGTTCATGAGGGTCGCCCGGTCGACGGTCGGCGTGAGCTCGAGGCCGCGCACGAACAGCGAGCCGAAGCCCCAGCCGGCTGCGGCGATGCCGCCCTGCAGCGTGGCCTCGTCGAGGCCCTGGGCCGCACCCTCGGTGAAGAACCCCTGCACCTTGGGGTTCGCCTGGTCGGCGGTGGTGCCGACGTCGAGCGTCGCCTGGGCCGAGTACAGCCCCTCGTCCTTGCCCTGCGTGAGGGCCATGGCCGTCTTGCCGGAGCAGGTGATCGAGACGTAGGTCATCGGGGTCCAGGTGTCGGGGATGGCGCGGATCGCGGCGGGGCAGGGCGTGCCGCCGATGCCGACGAAGAAGACGTCGGCGCCGGAGCCGGACAGCTGGGCGACCTTCGACTCGGGGCTCGTCTCGGTGAGCGGGTTGAAGCTCTGCTCGCCGACGAGGGTGACGCCGGTGCCTTCGATGTCCTTCTTGATGACGTCCTGGTAGGCCTTGCCGTAGTCGTCATCCTGGTAGAGGAGGGCGATCTTGGCATCGGGCTTGTTCTTGATCAGGTACTCCATGAAGGCGTGGCCCTCGGTGGCGTAGGACGGCAGGCCGCCGATGAACCACGGGAACTCCGCAGCCTTGCCCCACTCGACCGAGCCGGTTGCGAGGCCGATGGACGGCACGCAGTTGTCGTTCATGTACTGGCGGACTGCCAGGTTGTTGGACGTGCCGATCTGGCCGACCATGGCGAAGATGCCCTCCTGCTCGACGAGACGCTGCACCTCGCCGGGGGTCTTCGCCGGGTCGTAGGCGTCGTCGGCCTTGACCAGCTCGAGCTGGTAGGTCTTGCCGTCGCCGGCCTTGACCCCGCCCTTGGCGTTGATCGAGCCGACGTAAGCCTCGAGGCCCTTGGTGACGGTGTCGTAGATGGAGTACGGGCCGGACTCGGGGCGCACCGTACCGATCTTGATGGTGTTGCCCTCGATGCCCTTCGTGCCCTGGTAGTCGGAGCAGTCGTCCTCGGGGTTGATGAACGCCTTGGGTGCGTCGGTGCCCGAGTCGGTGCCGCCGTCGGCGGCAGTGGTGGCGGTGGAATCGTCGGTGCTGTCGGACGTTTCGTCGTCGCGCCCACAGGCGGTGAACAGCAGTGCGAGCGCAGCAGCGACAGCTGCGAGGCGGAGTGGTCGGTTCGCGGTCATTGGGGTCCTCCCGGTGAGGTGGATGGGTCGGGCGCCCCTCAGGGCGCGGTGGGAACGGGGGTGTCGGCGGCGGCCGCCGACGCGGCTCGGCGGCCGGCGATCCGGGCGACGGTCTGTCGGTAGAGACCGACGATCCCGCCCGGGGCAACGAGCATGAGCACCACGAGCAGCGCTCCGAGGATGAGCGGCGTCACGGACTTCACGTCGTTGGGGAGCTCGGGGGTGATGACGTCGGTGAACACGTTGAGGAAGATGGCGCCGATCGCCGGGCCGAGAATGCTCGGGGTGCCGCCGATGACCACGGCGACGAGGATGTTCAGCGACAGCGTGAGGGTGAACGAACCGGAGGACACCCGGGTGTTGTAGAGGGCGAGCAGCGAACCGCCGACGCCGGCGAGGGCCGCGCTGATGCCGAACGTGATCACCTTCGCGGCCGCGACGTTGATACCGCTCACCTCTGCCGCCGTCTCGTTGTCGCGGATGGCGATGATCGATCGGCCGGCCCGACTGTGGACCAGGTTGCGCACGAGGACGAAGCACACGATGGCGACCACGAGGAACAGGTAGTAGCGCCATTGGTCGTCGGCCTGGCCGCTCCACTCGGGTGCGGTGAAGCGGATCGACCGCTCGGCCATGACCCCACGGCTGTTGAGCTCGGGTGCGGTGATCCCGAGCCCGGTGCTGCCGCCGGTCGTGTCGGAGAACTGCTCGATGACCTGGGGGAACAGCGTGGCGACGGCCAGGGTCACGAGGGCGAGGTACAGCCCCTTGATGCGCAGGGCAGGGAGCCCGACGATCACCCCCGCCACGAAGCAGATGACGGCGGAGGCGACGATGGCACCGAGGTACGGCCACTTCCACTCGTTGAGGATGAGCGCCGTCGAGTAGGCGCCGATGCCGAACAGGGCGCCGTGACCGACCGAGATCTGGCCGTTGTACCCGGTGAGGAGGTTGAGCCCCAGCGCGGCGATGGCGAGGGGGATCCAACTGGTGATCCGGCCGGTCCAGAACTCGTTGAGGGTCTGCGGCAGGACGAGCAGCACGACGACGAGTACGAGCAGCCCCACGAACGGGAGCCACCGGCGATTGGTGGGTTCGGCGTTCGGCGCGCCCAGGTTGGTGGTGGAGGTCATACCCGACTCACCTTCCGTTGGCCGAAGATGCCCTCGGGTCGAACGAGCAGCACCACGAGGATCAGGATGAAGGCCGGGGCCAGGGACATCTTCTCGAAGGCCGACACGTAGCGGGGGACGACGTCGGTGAGGATGCCGACCAAGAGGCCGCCGACGATCGCCCCGACGAACGAGTCGAATCCGCCGAGCGTGATGGCGGCGAACGCGTAGATGAGGGGGAGCTGCATCAGGTTCGAGCTGAGCGAACCGATCGGCGCCGTGAACGTGCCGGCGACGGCCCCGATGGCCGCGGCGAGACCCCAGCCGACCATGAGGATGCGGTTGACCGGGATGCCGCACAGTGCGGACGACTCGGGGTTCGACGCCACCGAGCGCATCGCCAGCCCCATCTTCGTGCGCTGGAACAGCAGCCAGAACAGCAGCGCTTCCACGCCGAGGACGGCGAGCGCCCCGATCTTCTGCCACGCCATCTCGGTGCCGAACAGGTTGAGGCCACCGCTGCCGAAGAGGTTGACGAAGGTCTTGTCGTCGGAGCCCCAGATGAGTTTGGCGAGGGCGTTGAAGCCGAGGAACATGCCGATGGTGACGATGACCACGGCCAGCGGCTTCTGGTGGGGATCACCGACCGGCTTGACCACCACCTGGTGGACGATGGCGCCGATGAGGAAGCCTCCGACCATGCCACCGAGGAGCGCGAGCCACAGCGGCAGCCCGGCGTCGTGGAGCATCCAGACGATGAACGTGGCGAACATTGCCATTTCGCCCTGGGCGAAGTTGAGCAGGCCGGTCGAGCGGTAGATCACGACGAGGCCGAGGCCGAGCATGGCGTAGATCGCGCCGTTGCCGAGGCCGATATAGAGGTAACGGAGGAACTCAGACACGGGTGCTCCCGGGAATCGCAGTCACATCAGCTCCCGAGGTAGGCCTTGCGGATCGACTCGTCGCCGTGGAGTTCGGCGGACGAACCCGAGTTGACGATCTTTCCCGCCTCGAGGACGTACGCACGGGAGGCGAACTCGAGTGCCAGGTTGGCGTTCTGTTCGACGAGCAGGACCGCCGTGCCGGTCTCGCTGACGAGCTGGCCGACACGGTCGAAGACTTCGCGGGTCACGATCGGGGCGAGACCGAGCGACGGCTCGTCGAGGAGCACGAGGCGAGGCCGGCTCATGAACGCCCGGGCGATCGCGAGCATCTGCTGTTCGCCGCCGCTCATCGAGCCGGCAGCCTGGTCCCGACGTTCGCCGAGCCGCGGGAACACCTCGTACCACCGGCCGATGTCGGCGTCGACGTCCTTGGGTGCGCGGGTGTAGGCACCGATCCGGAGGTTCTCCTCGACGCTCAGGTCGACGATGGTGCCGCGGCCCTGGGGAACGTGCGCGACGCCGGAGCGGAGCAGCTGGTCGGGACGCTGGTTCGTCACCCGTTGACCGTCCAGGAGCACTTCGCCGGCCGAGTCGATCATGCCGCAGACGGCGCGGAGGGTGGTCGTCTTGCCCGAGCCGTTCGCTCCCAGGATGACCACGGCCTCGCCGGCGTCGACGGTGAAGTCGAGTCCGAACAGCACCTGGACGATGCCGTAGCCGGCGGTGAGGCCCGACACCTCGAGGAGCGCCATCAGTGTTCCTCCACCGGTTCGCCGAGGTAGGCGGCGATGACCCGGGGGTTGGCCTGGACCTCCGACGGCGTGCCTTCGGCGATCTTCTGGCCGAGTTCCATCACGACCACCTTGTCGGAGATGCGCATGACCATGCCCATGTGGTGTTCGACCAGCAGCACGGTGAGCGAGTGCTCCTCGCGAAGGGCGAGGATGACGTCGCCGAGCTCGTCGACCTCGCCGTGGGTGAGCCCGCTCGCCGGTTCGTCGAGCAGGAGGAGGCGGGGCTCCGCCATCAACGAGCGGGCGATCTCGATGCGCTTCAGCGTGCCGTAGGGCAGCCCGGCGCAGGGACGCGCCGCCAGGTGGGCGAGTTGGAGACCGTCGAGGATCTCCATGGCCCGCGCACGGACGCGGCGTTCCTGGCGGAGCAGGGGAACCCACAGCGCCGCTGCCCAGAAGCCGCCGGTGGTGCGGGAGTGCGATCCGATGATGACGTTGTCGAGCACCGACAGGCCGGGAACGAGCGCCAGGTTCTGGAAGCTGCGGGCGATGCCGAGGGGCGCAATGCGGTGGGGCGCGAGGCCGAGGAGGTCGACATCGGCGAAGCGGACGGAGCCTTCGTTCGGCTCGTAGAGGCGGCTGACCACGTTGAAGAGCGTGGTCTTGCCGGCGCCGTTGGGCCCGATGAGGGCACACACCTGACCCTCGTCGATCGTGAACGAGAGGCCGGCCAGCGCGACGACTCCACCGAAGCGGACGCCGATGTCGGAGACCTCGAGCAGCGCCAACCCATCCACCTTCTCTCGACATGGAGGGAGCAACGTTGGTCCCCCCCGGGCGCCGTTCACAGTAGTTGACATGTTGCGGACAGCAACGGGCATCGTGCCGTTCTTCTGCCCGTTACCTCGGGCGCCGATCGTGCGTTCGACTCAAGCCGGTCTCGCGGCGACGATCGTGCCAGCGGCGCGGTCGTGGAGGCCTCGTCGCCGGTCGTCCGCGAGCACGGGCGCGTAGACGGCGAGCAGGACGACCAGGCATGCCCAGCCCGAGGCCGGCGACCAGCTCTTCGGGGCGAACCACGCCAGTGACCATGCGGCGTTGGCAACGACGAACCGCACCACGGCGCGCCACCAGCCGGCCCGCGTTACGTCGGTGGCCACGACGCCGAGGCGGGCGAGCCGCTTGCCGATCGTGGTGCCCCACCGGCCGACCCCGACGATGTCGTAGGCGGCGCGCAGGCCCAACGCGAAGATGTACGCGGCCGTGGCCGGCCGCTCGACGGTGACCCCGTTCTCGACGCTGGTGGTCGTCCATGCCTGCGACGCGAGGCTCAACAACAGCGCGATGGCGACGAAGTCGATGAAGGCGGCGCCGAGCCGGGCGGCGATCGAACCGGGCGTCGGTGGGGCGTCGGTGGCCATCGGCATCAGGCGAGCCGCGCCGCCAGTTGGCGGTAGCGGCTGACCGGAACGAGGTGGACGCCGTCGAAGGCGCCGGACTCCCGGATGTCCTCGACGAGGCGGGCGGCGATCTCCACGCCGGCGTCGGGGTCGGCCTCGACCCTGGCGACGACGTCGTCGGGGACGGCGAGCTGGGGGATGTCGGCCGACAGCTTCCGGGCCATCGCCGCGCTGGCGACGACCATGACACCTGCGTAGACCTTGCCGCGGAACTCGACGGTCGAGCGCCAGTCGGCCAACGCGTCGACGGAGAACGACACCTGGGCGAACAGCCGGTCGGCCTCGAGTTTCCACGTCGGAACGCGGCCCAACCCGGTGGCCACCCCGATGCGCACCGGACCACCCATCCCGTCGGCCTCGGTCGCGGCCCGGGCCTCGGCGATCATGCTGCGGACGGTGAGGTCGTCGGACCTCGATCCGGATTCGGGGCGGTCCCCGTAGACGAACAGGAAGTCGTCGACCCCGTAGGCGGCTGCGGTGAGGAGGTCGCGTCGGAAGCCCAGGACGTTGCGGTCGCGGGCGTTCAAGCAGGCGATCGCCTGCCCGCCCATCTGGGCAACTTCGTGGGCCACGGCGATCGACGACACGGTGGCGCGACCGATGTGGTTGTCGGGGACCAGGAACGTGTCGGCGACCTCGCTCATGAGGCCGACCTGGTGGCGAACGTGCATCAGGTCGGGGCGCGTCGCCGGCTCGATCTCGCAGATCACCTCGAACGGGTGCTCATCCATGGCGGGAAGTGTAGGGAGCATCACGACGGTGACCGGATTCGGAGAATTCGAGAATTTTCCGGAACGAAATGTCACACCGGTGCGTCGGACATCCAATGACTGGACGCGACGATCGATGCCGGGGCAGGCATCGGCAGGGATGTCGCGGGATCCGAGGAACAACGACATGAGACGAGGACTGATCCGCTGTCGCGGGCCGCGGTCGACCCGGCTGGTGTGGTGCACGTCGATCGATCGGGAGGAGACCGACGACTCCGAGGAGCGCTGCGATCACGCGGTGACACGGCGCCGCACCTACGGTTGAGCCGTCGTTGAGGAGCCGCAGGCGCTCCACGAACGAACGGAGAACGCCGATGGCGCGATTGCGGGGTATGCGGGCGACGATCGGCGCAGGGCTCGCGGTGGTCGTCGCTGCCTGCGTGCCGTCCTCTCCGCCTGAGCGATTGGAGCCGACGCCGGCGCCGGACGGGGTGCGGGTTATGACGTACAACCTGCTCGGCGCCCAGGCCGACGGGAACGTGTTCGACGAGTGGGCGGGGTGGGCGGCCCGACTCGACCAGCTCCGGCCCGATGTGGTGGTCCTCCAAGAGGCGCAGGGCGATGACGTGTCGGCCCTCCTCGGTCGAACGACGACGCCGTACGCGCTCGCGTCGTACCGGACCTGGGAGTGCGACGCCAAGGGCAACCCGGAAGGTGTGGCGATCCTCGTGCGGACGTCGATCGCGGTCGTCGGGAGCGGTGGAACCCACGTCGGCGAGTCCTGCGTCGATCCGGGGGTCCGACGTGTTCTGGTGTGGGCCGACCTCGACGTGGGTTCGGGCTCCTTTCGGGTGTACGGCTCGCACCTCACCGCGGGCGGCGGAGCGAGCGCGGCGTCGCGGGAGGCGCAGATCCGGGCGATCAAGCAGATCATCGTCGCGGCCGACCCCGGGGATGCCCGCCGCTGGTTGTTCGCCGGCGACGTCAACGTGACGCCCGGGAGCTTCGGGTACCGGCTCCTCACCGGGGCGGTGGCGGCCGAGCCGGGCCCGTACCGGTTCATCGACACGGTGGGTGACGATCACCCGAACGCTGTCGACCCGGCGGTGTGTCCGACCGTTCCCGCCGATCCCACGTCGATGGCGACCCTGCTCGCGAACCCGGCGCATGTCCGTGACTGCGGATACACATCGGGATGGCCGAAGGACGACAACTTTCTCGGCTGCGACCTGCTGTCGCTGTGCACGTCATGGGAGCAGCGTCGTGACCTCAGCGTCAGAGAGCGGATCGACGTTGTCCTCCGGCCGGAGGGTGGGCCGGTGACCGTCACCTCGACGTTCGTGCCCAACCGCAGCGACGCCGACTGGGCGGCCGCTGGTTCGGAGTGGTTCCGGCTCTCCGACCACCTGCCGTACGTGGTCGACGTCCGGGTGGAGTAGCGGCTGCCCGGTCTTCAGCCGACCGGGACCGACAGCAGGCGTTCGTCCCCGGCCTGGGGTGTGCCGAATCCGTCGGAGTTGCTCGTGAGCACCCAGATCGTCGAGCCCGGCCCGGGGGTCACGTCGCGGATACGGCCGACCGTGTTGACGAAGTGCGAGGTCGTGGTTGCCGGCGACGCGGACACGTCGACGGCCAGGAGGCGTCGCCCGCGCAAGGCCGCCACGAACACGGTGTCGCCGACCACGGTGATCCCTGCGGGGCTGGCCTCGGCGACGGTCCACGTTGCAACGGGATCGGTCAGCGCGGGGTCACTCACCCCGGTGGTGCCTTCGCGGAGTGGCCATCCGTAGTTGCGGCCCGGTTGGATGAGGTTGAGTTCGTCGGTCGCGTCCTCGCCGAATTCGCTCGCCCACATGCGCCCGTCGGCGCCCCATCCGATCCCTTCGATGTTGCGGTGTCCGTATGACCAGACGGGGGAGCCCGGGAACGGGTTGTCGGCGGGGACCGCGCCGGTCGCCGTGATCCGGAGGATCTTGCCGGCGTTCGACCCGAGGTCTTGGGCGTTGGACGAAACGAAGGCGTCGCCGGATGCGACGTACAGCATCCCGTCGGGCCCGAACCCGATGCGACCGCCGCCGTGGAAGCTGCCCTTGGGAAGGCCCGTCAGGATCGGTTGGAGTGGGCCGAGACCGTACGACCCCGGGGTGCCCGTGATCGGCGCCCGCTCGACGCGGTTGTCGTCGGTGGCCGTGTGGAACGCATAGAGATAGCTGGGGGTGCCGCCGGTGCCCTGCAGGACCGCGAGGCCGAGGACGCCGCTGCCGCCACCGGTCGGGCCGGGAAGCGTGGCCATGTCTCGCAGCGTTCCGCCGGGGGTGAGTTCGGCGATCACGCCGCGGTCACGCTGGCTGATGAGGGTGGAGCCGGTGTCGAGCCGCAGGACGTCCCACGGGGCTCCGCCGATCCCGGACGTCAGTTCGGCGAGCGGGCCGGTCGGGATCACGGCGCCGGTGAGCGAGGAGGGTGCCGCCTCGCCGGGGCC
>CALMLJ010000331.1 GCA_937868025.1 uncultured Acidimicrobiaceae bacterium | reverse complement strand
TCGAGCACCATCAGGCGGTCATGGCGCACGCGGACTGGATCATCGACCTCGGTCCCGGCGCCGGTCACGACGGCGGCAAGGTCGTGTTCGAGGGCACGCCCGCCGACTTGGTCGCGGCGAAGAAGAAGACCCTCACCGGCGAGCACCTCGCGCTGTACGTCGGCGCCTGAGGTTGCGCCGGCGCCGATCCCGGGCACAACAGCTGCCCGAACACCCCTCGCCGGTCGCCAACCGAACCACTCGAATCAGGTGCCGAACATCCCGTCGCACACCGGCAAGGGCACGAACGATCCCAGGAGGAACCAGTCCAGCGCACTCCCCGGCGCTGGCGACCACGGCTCCAACCACCAGACCTCACAGCCCGTTCGGTCCGGGATCACACCATCGGGCAATGGGATCTTGCACCCCGTTGCTGCAACTGCCAACACCGCCGCCGCAGCAACCAACTTCAACCTCCGCATCACGCCCCCTCTCGTTCCTTGTTCGGGAAACGTATTCCGGCACGAATCGGCTGTCAGGAGCGATTTCTCACCTCTCGGCGAGGCTTGTCAACACCACCGCTGGTGTCGGAGTCGGTGGCCCGTTCCAGGACGAATCGAGCGGTGACGCGCCTGCGCTTCGTCGGTATCGCGGGATCTGAGATGTCGACCGCCCCCGCGCCCCGTGCGGCACGAGCTGAGCATTGAGCTGCCTGTCGAGGAGCTGCTTCAGCGCTGGGATCCCGTTGGGTAGTGCCCCCTCGAGTGGTGGGGTTTGAGGGTGGCGGTGGGGTCCACCAAGTAGTGGGGCCATCGGCGTGATCCTCGGTGTGTAGCGCCAACTGCACACCAAGGAGAACCCGCCGATGGCCCTGTCTGATTCTGCCCTGTCCGACCTCCTCGACGCGTTCCGCTGGTGATTGCGTCGACCTGATCCGAGAAGCGGTCATGGCGCACGCGGGCTGGATCGTCGACCTGGGACCCGGGGCCGGCCACGACGGCGGCAAGGTCGTGTTCGAGGGCACGCCCGCCGACTTGGTCGCGGCGAAGAAGAAGACCCTCACCGGCGAGCATCTGGCGCTGTACGTCAGCAGGTGAGGGAGTTGCCCGCCATGAGGAGCGGTGTCTTCTTGCCGAGCGCTGTGGCCAGGTCGTCACCCAGGTAGGTCGCGAGTTCGGCCGGGGCGGTGGTGTCCCCACCGAGACCCTGCTCGACGATGTCGTTGGCACCCTGCATGTAGGCAACGGCGTCCGCGGCGTCGGCATCGGATGCGAATGCTGCTGCGAGCGTGTCGAGCTGATCGCCGAACTCGGCGACGGTGCCGACCGTGGAGGTCAACCGCGGCCACTCGGCCACGTCGGTGGTCCGCGGCAACTGCACCACCAGCTGCCAGTTGACGGTCAACTTCGAGAGAGCGTCCTTGGCCGCGGGGCAATCGGCGTCGCTCGGCGTCGCCTGGGCGACGGTGTCGTCACCGGCGGGCGCGGCCGTTGTGGTGACACGGTCGTCGGACGCCGGGTCCGCCGCGGTCGTGTTGTCGTCGCCTCCGCACGCGACGGCCGTCGTGGCGAGGAGGACGATCGAACCAATCCGGACGAGTTTGAGGAAGCGCATGATTTCAGCGTACGGGCATGATTTCGGGTTCCGTCGGGTCGCGAACCTGCGATACGGTCGACGAACGCCGGACGTTCGTTCGGCGTGGAGGGGGCTCCGATGAAGCGGTGGATGCTGGTTCCGATGTTGGCCGGGTTGTCGATCATGGCGACCGCGTGTCCCGAACCGGCTCCGGCCGGTTGGCGGCCGCCGGTCGTGGAGTCGGTCGTCGTCGAGCCCACGACGATCACGGCCGGTGATGCGTTCACGATGACGGCGGTGGTGACCGACGACAAGTCGGTGCAGAGCGTCGAGTTCGGCCTCTACACCGGTGCGCCCGGGGTGCTCGAGGTGCAGCGGTTCCTGGAGTGCGAACGTGACCCGTTCGTGGCGGGCGCAGCCGTGACGGTGGTCGTCCGGTGCCAGATGCCCGTCGACGCGCCCTTGGGCAGTTGGAACGCAGTCGTTCGGGCGACCGACTTCGAGTACGTCCCGCCGGGCCCGCAGGCGGCCGGTTCCAAGCTCACCTCGTTCACGGTGGTCAGCGGCCCCGAGCCTGCCTGACGCGGTCGTCGGGGCAGCCGGTCGCGCCGCGCCCGGCGAATGGCATATTTGACTTCGGGCAGCGTCGACCCCTCGCCCGCACCTGCCCCGAGCCCCGGTGGTGGCGGTGATCTTGCGCCGTCGCCCTCCCCGACGACGACTCGTTCGAGGCCCAGCTGATCGCGGGCTCACGTCCTTCAACTTGACCCGTACTGGTCAACTTGCCCGTGTCGTTGGTGCGGTGAGTGAAGTGCCCCACGAGGGCCACGCAGATGCGTGGGCAGCGATCCTGGGAAGCCCTCCGCCGACATCGCCGCGGTCGTGATTGAACGAGGCTGCGCTCTCCCATGCTCCAAGAAACGCGGCCGCGCAGAACTCGGACACCTCGTGCGCGGTCGTCCACTACACCTCTGCGCCACGAGCAGCCGGGGGTGTAACGCTCAGAGAGCATCGAATCTTGGAAATAGGTCTCGCGTTGCAGCCTGCGACGGCCATGCGGCTCATCGTCGGTCGCGTAGCTCAAGCCGCGACTTTCGCATGCCCGATACGCTCGTCATGACTTCGACGAGAGAATCCAACAAGGGCCGGCAGCGCCACCTTCGTCTCCTCGGCTCGTTGATCGCCCTGACGATTCTCGGGCAAGTAGTGACTGCGTGCGAGTCCACGACGCAGGATCGCAACGAGGTGATCGAACTGATCAATCAGTCTCGAGTCGAGGCTGGGTTGGGTCCCGTTGTCGAGAACACGACGCTCGACATGAAGGCAGACGCCTGGGCGACGCACCTTCGCGACGCCTGCGCCCTCTCGCACTCCGTCCTGAAGCATGACGTTCCACAGGTCTGGAACAAGCTGGGTGAGAATGTCGGATTCGGCGGCACGATCGCTCAAATCCACGAGGCGTACCTCGACTCCCCTGGCCATCGAGCCAACATCATGGATCCAGCCTTCACCGAGGTCGGCGCCGCAGCAGTGTGGGGCCAGTGCGGCGATCAGTACCGGGTGTTCACCGTTCAAGTCTTCATGCAACCCTGAAGGCCGACCTTGGGTCGCCCCGACGGTGACGTCCGAAGGTGTCCAGCCAGCTACGTCCAACTCGATTCGAGCGTGAAGCAGGTCGAGCGGGCAGGGGTAGCGGCTGGCGCCGAGGACGGCCCGACACCGCACCCGCCCTGATCTGTTGGAGCGGGACTTCATTGCGGAGTGTTCCGATCAGCGGTGGGTCGCGGACATCTCCGAGTTCCGCTGTCGTGACTGGAACGGTGTCGGTTGGGGCCTGGCAGGCGTCGCCGCCGGCGTCGTTGGCGTGGTCACAGCGGTGCTCCGTGACCGGTACGGCTTCATCGCCTACATCGGGTGGTTCGACATCACGGTCGGTCTGCTCCTCGCACTGCTCAGCCTCCGACGCAGACAACCGAACCTTCGAGTCCGCTCTTGAGTTCGGAGGAAGCGATTCGGAGGGCCGTAGATGAGGCAATTCGACCCGACCCTGCCCTGACGATGCGGATCGCTTCCTGCGCCGAGATCCTGCTCTCGCCGCACCGTTCCCGTCGGCGGAGCGGCACGGCAACGTCGGCGGGAACTGCCGCGCTACGCGTCGTCCGCCGGGCCTGCTGGCGCTGATTGAGGCCTCATGCCCTTGATCACCTCGACCTTGGCACGCACCCAGCGGGTGCCATGGAGCACGACGTAGCCCTCTTTGGCCAAGAGGTTCAGGTCGCGAGTCAGCGTCTTGTCTGCCCGGGATCCGTACTCCTTCATGAGGCGTCGATCGAGCAGCGGAATGTCCTCGCGGCGAACCCACTCCCCGTCGAGCTTGCCGAGCTCGAGAGCGAGCTTCCGGCGACGGCTCGCAGTCTCACGGGCCTGGCCCTCGTACGTGCGGTCGACGTAGGCGCGCCACATCAGGGCTTCCTGTTGCTTGTGCAGTTCCTTGATCTGCACAAGCAACCCGTCGACGAAACCTTGCGCGGCGTAGAGCAGGAACGGGGTGACGTCGCCGCCGCTTGAGCTCGCCGCCTGGAGTTCCCGGTAGTACTGGCTGCGTGTGTCGTTGTAGTGGGAGGTGAGGACGTGCGCCGCCGGGGCGGGGATCCCATGGTTGGTGAGGATGGCGAACTCGATGAGGCGGCCGACTCGGCCGTTCCCATCTCCGAAGGGGTGGATCCACTCGAAGTAGATGTGGGCGAGCGTCGCCTTGATGAACGCCATCGGGATTCGCTCGTTGTCATGGGCAGGCTCGATTCCGTTGACCCACTCGCATAGACGCTCGAGGAGGTACGCGCAGTCCTCCGCAGGTGCGCCTCGGTAGGACCCGACCATGACGCTGTGCGTCCGGATCTCGCCGGGCACGGTCCGGTCGTCGACCGACAAGCCGTCGAGCACCCGCTTGTTCAAGTGCTTCAGCGAATCGATCGAGAGCGGGAGCGGTTCGCCGAACAGTGCGGCGCCCATCACCTCGTTGTAGGCCGCGAGCATGTTGTCGACCTCGCGGCCGAGATACTCCTTGGACGGAGGGAGCTCGAGATCGCCGGCCATGCGCTCCCGCACCTCTTCCTCGGAGAGCGTGTTGTCCTCGATCGCTGTCGTGGCGTGGATGCCCTTAGCGAAGTAGACCTCGTGGAGCTTCTCTGAGGTCTCTGGTTCGAGGGGTACGCGGCTGATGTGGTCGCACTTCGACCGAGCCTCGCCCATCAGCATCCAGAAGCGTGGAGGCATCGCGGCGAGGTTCAGTTGGAACGTGATGTGTGGATGGGTCTCTTGATACTTGCGGCTGTCGGGCATGGGTGGAACACCTCCCCAGGGAGGGTGTGATCGGGCCTTTCGAGGCGTGCGGCGGGCAGGGGGTGGGGACCGATGGATTCACGCGTTGTCGCTCTTGACCGCGATGTTGTCCAAGTTCTTGTCCCGGATCTTGACCAATGATACGTCCAATGTCGAGGACTTCCGCCGCGACGTAACCAGAAAGTCATCTCGCGACGAGTTCCGTCCCCCGTAGCGCGTCCAGCCGACAAGGGACAGCGCCCCGCTCGGATCCAGCGGTTCGGGGAGATTCGGTGCCTCGATGGTCAGACAGCGCAGCCACGAGAGCCGGACTCCACCCCTCCAGCGTCTGGCCCGACTGGCACGAGGCGGGCGTCGACCTCGATGACATCGTCGCAGCCCTCACCGCCCGCATGGAGCGACTCGAGCGCCAGATCCGGGAGCGACCCACGCTCGTGCGTGGTCTCTACGACCGCAACACCGCTGCCGAGTACCTGTCGTGCTCGCCGCAGCTCATCGACAAGCTGATCCGCGACGGCCACCTCAAGGCCACCGTGCCGTTCGGCATGACCCGCGGCCGACGTGTCACCCACGAGGCGCTGCTCGCGTACATCGCTGGTGGTGAGCGATAACCGCCACCATGACCCGGCCGGCGCGGTCGAACACCGGCAGGCGCCTTGACCTCGCCGTCCTCCTCACCCAGCTCGAGGACGCACACCAGCGGTACCGCGAATCGGGTGTCGTACCGAAGTACACCCCGGCCGACCGGGACGCGTTCGTCTTCATGGGCCCACGCGGCCGCCCCCTGCCCGTGTCGACGCTGAAGCGCGCCTGGAAGGAGGCCCGGGAGAAAGTCGGCGTCGAGGAGGTCACGCTCCACGACCTGCGCCACTTCTCCGGGACCTACTTCGCGCAGATGGGCGCGACCACCCGCGAGATCATGGGCCACCTCGGGCACGCCTCGCCGGCCGCCATGCGGTACCAGCGCAATGCTGCGTCACGAGGCGAAGAACTCGCTCGGCGCATGGACGCAGTGGTCACCGATGGCCGTGAGAACCCCGGCGCCGACGTCGTTCCGATCGGCACCCTCGCGGAATCCGCCCTCGACGGGTTCGGGCTGATCACCGAAACCCCGCCGTTCCGATGGTGGAGGAGATGGGACTCGAACCCACGACCCCCTGCTTGCAAAGCAGGTGCTC
>CALMLJ010000330.1 GCA_937868025.1 uncultured Acidimicrobiaceae bacterium | reverse complement strand
CCCACCTTGCGGTCGCAGGTCGTCGTGCCGTTGCCGGTGACCGGATCCGACGTCGTCGCGGTCGGCCCGCACAACCGATTGAGCGCGTTCGGCAGCAGCGACGTGCCGGCCCCGTACAACTTGGTGAGATTGTCGAGCGCGGCGTCGCGATTGCACAACGGTCCGTCGGCGCGGTCGGCCGGGCACGGGAGCTCGACGGGGCCGACCGGATTGTTGACGACCAATTCGCGCATCGCGGGGTTGGGCGCCTCGGTCTGCAGGACGAGCTTCGAGCTGTCGGCGAGGACCTTGTCGCCGTAGTGGTAGTGGATCTGCGCCACGATCAGCTCGCCGGGGTTGAACAGGAACCCCTGGTCGGCGTCGTAGTGGATGGGCCGTTGTCCGGGTACCCATCCGGCGAAGAGTGCGCCCCGGTTCGGCCCGCCGTCGCCGTTCGCGGCGCGGCCCATGGATCCCGCAACGCCTCCACCGAGGTTGCACTCCCACCCGGTCCGACCGTCGACCCCGGACTTGGCGAGCGTGGCATCGCGGTCGGCGGCGTCGACGCGGTAGACGAGACCGTGGTGCACTACCTCAAGCGTTCCCGGCACGAACGAGTAGCCGGTGACGTAGGTGGGTTCGGTGAAGCCGGGGTCGAAGGTGACACAGCGGTAGTCGTTGGTCTTCGTGCCGTCGCCGACGTAGGGCTCGTCCATCGTCAGAACCGCGTCGCTTCGGATCTCCTGGGACGGATCCGGCGCCGGCGCATCGAGAGCCGTCGAACGCTTCACGTCGAGCTTCCCGCCACCGGCAGCCCAGTCGGCGAGGACCTCCAGCGACGCCTCGTCGAGTTCGCGGGGATGCTCGAGCGGAACCCCGACGTCCGACGCCGGCCACGGCGGCATGTAGCCGGTGCGGGTCGCGAGGGCGATGCCGCTCGCGTAGGTCGAGGCGTCGCCCGCGTTGTCGAGCCGCAGCACATCGGCGCCGATCGTGCCCGAGTTGTGGCACGAGGCGCAGTTCTGCTCCAGGATCGGCTCGACCTCCCTGGAGTAGGACGGGCTCTTCGTGGTCGACGCGACCTTCGTCAGGTCGGGGATCTCGGTCGGCACGTCGGTCTCGGATGGATCGACCGCGGTCACCTTCAAGCCGAGCTTCACCTCGTCATCGGTGGACACCAGGCCGACGATCGAGATCGGTGCCATACCGAACTCACTGAGCTTGATCGTGGTCGTCGCGTCGACCTCGAGTTCGTCGCCGGACCGGCGCGCGGTCGCCGTCCACGTCACCCGACGCGTCGTCGACTTCACCGTGAGGTCTCCGATGATGTCGACGTCGTAGTCGCGGCCCTCGGCGATCGAGCCCGGCAGCCCGGCGAGTTCGGTCGTCGTGAACCGGGCGAGCTTGAACTGGTGCGACTCGAGATAGTCGGACCGGATGCGTGCGTCGCGGAGCGAGGAGTCCGACGTGAGCTGTTCGAGGTTAATGACGATCTCGCCGACGCGACTCTTCGACGGGGTGTCGTTGTTGATGGCGAAGTCGCCGGCGATTCCGTTGGTGCGACCGATTGCGGTCGACGCGTCGGCGCCGAAGATCTTCTCGCCGATCTCGTACCGCGCCTCGGAGCGGGTGGGGTCGATCCGGTAGATCGTCTCGCCCGATTCGGGGTTCAGCTTCGGTGCCGTCGGCGCGGCGAACGTGACCTCGGCGTACTCCGGGTCGACCAGGTCGCCGACCTGCCATGCGACGTACCCGCCGACGGCGACGAGGGCAACGCCGACGGCGGAGCTGAGCACCGGGTGGGCGCGCAGTGGGCGGAGGAGGCGTCGGACGGCGTTCACCCGGAAAGTGTACGCAGAACCCTTGCTGAACTCGTCGGGCCGATGGGCAAAGTTCTGCTCATCGGGGGGCCATTCGTGCCGATGGTGATGGGTGTATCCGGAACGCCTCCCCGTTGACGAATCCGGGCGTCTCGACGCCCTCCGTCGCCTCGACCTGATCGGCTCGCCCCCCGAGCCCGCGTTCGACCGGCTCGTCCGCCTGGCCACGACGCTTCTCGACGTGCCCATTGCCTGGATCAGCCTCGTGGACGCGGACCGTTCGTGGTTCAAGGCACGAGTCGGGCTCGATCTCGGCGAGACGAGCCGCGACGCCGCATTCTGCTCCCACACGATCGCCGAGGATGACGGCGATCTGTTCGTCGTTCCCGACACGTGGATGGACGAGCGCTTCGAGAACAACCCCCTCGTGATCGGCGCTCCTCGCATCCGCTTCTACGCCGGCCGCGCCGTGCACGGACCCGACGGGCAACCGGTCGGCACGTTGAGTGTCGTGGATCGAGAGCCCCGCGACCTCTCCAGCCGCGAACGCCTGGCGCTCCTCGATCTCGCGACGTTGGTCGAGGAACTCATCGCTCCACGAGCCGCGAGTGACCCCCAGCTCGCCGTCCGACTGGAGTCCGAGCTCGAGGCGGCACGCCTCATGCTCGAGTACACCGCCGATGTGATCGTGGTCCTCGACCAGGAGGCCCAGGTCAAGTTCGCGAGCCCGTCGTTCGAACGACAACTCGGCCATACCGCAGCGTTCCGGCACCCCGAGGGCGCGCTCGCGCTGTTCCACGGTGAGGACCGTGCCGTCGCCCGGGCGCGGATCACCGCAGCCATGGCCGACGACGCCGTCGCCGAAGCGTTCAACCTCCGGGTGATCACCGCAGCGGGATCGATCCGCAACATGGAATGCACCGCCCAGAGCCTGTTCGCAACCAGGTCGGTCGGCGGGGTCGTGCTCACCATGCGCGACGTTTCGGATCGTCACATGCTGAGTCAGATGCTCGCGTTCCAATCGACCCACGACCGGCTCACCGAGCTCCCCAACCGGATGCTGTTCGAGGAGCACCTCACCCCGGCGCTCGCCCGTTCCCGGCGGGACCGCCGGCCGATCGCAGTGTGTGCCCTCGACGTCGCGGGCTTCCAGGAGCTCAACGACGAGTTCGGCCACGCAGCCGGTGACGAACTCCTCGTCGACGTCGCCAAACGCATCCGGTCGTCGATCCGCAACGGTGACAGCGCCGCCCGACTCGGCGGTGACGAGTTCGCCGTCCTGCTCGACCCCGTGACCGATGCCGTCGAGGCCC
>CALMLJ010000329.1 GCA_937868025.1 uncultured Acidimicrobiaceae bacterium | reverse complement strand
CTGCGTCGTCGGCCTCGGCGTCTGGGTTCTTCACCTCTCCGAGGTGTTCCCACGGGTGGTCGAACGGCCGGTCGGGGTCGAGCTCAGGGCGGTCGCCCTGCGTCCACCACGACGCCCGGTACACGTGTCCGTCCAGCTCGACTTCGTCGCCGGCCACATAGACGTCGTCGCCGTCCCATTCCTCCCAATTGCCCTCGACGACCTTCGTGGTGGAGCGGATGGCCACCACATCGGAGTCGAGTACCGGGCCGAGATAGCGCCAGGGAGTGTCCCACAGGTGCTCGACCGGTTCGTCAGGCCGGTCACCCATCGACCACCAGCGGGCCTCGTACACCCCGCCCTGCCAGACGACCTTCGCCCCCTCGACGTAGGCGCGGGCGGACCGCCAGATCGGATACGGGCTCGTGGCGGGATCGTCGCGGGTCGACCGGTCCTTCATGGCTGCGACGGCGACCGGCGTGCGCGGTGCGTTGCGGCGCGACAGAAAGATCGACGCGAACTCGCCGGGCGTCTGCTCGACCCCACTGCAGGTGTTCGCCACCCCGGCACCCTCGCGTTGCACACCGCAGGACCGGTCGCGGTTGAGCGACCACATCGAGGTGCGGCCCAGGCCCACCTTGGCCGCGAAGTCCATCAGAGCTTCGGCGTCACCCAGGCCGAACTCGTCGGCGGCGACGTCGTTCTGACCGATCATCGGGGTCGCCCCGAGGTGCGCCCACACCGCGTCGGGCTGCATCGCAATGCCAGCACGTCGGTACGCACCGTCGAGCTGCCGGCGCGCTGCGCCGAGCGCCTCGATCGACGCCTCAGCCATCGACGAGCCAGCGACCCGCGATTCGGCGTAGTTCATGGTCATGACGTTCAGCCCGGCCAGCTCGACCCCGGCGCCCAGCGTGTCGTCGATCAGACGCACCCCGTCGTCGCTGATCCCGGTCGGTGCGACGGGGAGCGTCATCCAGACGGCGAGCGGTCGGTCCAACCGCCGTTGGACCTCGGCGACCGCCTTCGCACGGCGAGCGTTGGCGGCGTGATCGGACAGCGCTGCCCCTTCGATGTCGAAGTCGACTGTGGTGAGCGAGTAGCGGTCGATCACCTCCAGATAGGCGTCGGCCAACGCCCCGACGTCCTTGCAGCCGATGGCCAGTTCGTCGTTGGCCTGCCCTCCGAACGACACCGCGACGTCGCCGTCCCGCGCCCGGTACCGCTCGACCCGTCGATCCAGGTCGAGCGCCCGTCCGGCGGCGTCGAGGCTGTAGTACGTGCCCCAGGAGGGGGTGCACGCGTCGGCCGGATCCGCCACCACGAATCCGAGCGTCACCTCGTCGGCCTGGTTCTCGAGCGGGTCCTCGAAGTGGTTCGCCTCGTCGAGCGTCAGGTCGACGTAGGGCGAGAACGTCACCGCAGGGCCGTCGACGAACGTGGACACCACTCGCTGGCCGAGCGAGACGAGTCCGACACCGGTGCCGGCGACCACGGCCACGACCCCGACGAGCCGGGGGATCGAGACCTTCCTTCCCGCCGACTGCTGGCGATTCCGCCGCGACGACCGCCGCTTCATCGAGGTATCCAGTTCGCCTCGCGAACGTCGACCGTCTCCACGGCGCCGTCATCCCAGAGCGGCGGTTCGCCGGGCGGACTGGCGGCTGGCACGGTGACGGTGGGGCCGAACACCGCCGGATCGGTCCCGGCGGCGACGAGCTGGTCACGCGCCGCGAGCGCACCCGCCAGCGGGGCCGAACGCGGCAGATCCTCGGGGACGGAAGTTCCGATGAAGAGCACCGACGCCCAGTGGGGCACCGGCTCGGTGTCGGTCGTCGGCGAGACCGGCACGTAGATGCGTTCACGGAGCCCGACGAAGACGTCGACCACTGCGGCACGCACCCCGACGAAGGAGACGAACGCGTACGCCAGCAGCACCACGTTGAGGCCGGCGAACACTGCCGGCGGGTAGTTCCCCTCGCTCGCATAGCGAGCGAACGTGTAGGCGGACCAGAGGAACAGCACCACCGGCATCAGCACGAACGCGAGCGGAGCGACCGTGCGGCCCTTGACCTTCGGGGTCCGGGCGAAGTCCACCTTCTGGCCCCCGATCATCTGCACCAGCGACGAGGCCGCGCCCGCCAGGTTCACGGGCAGCAGCAGCAGATTGAATCCGTAGAGCCGCGCGACATCGCGCCGCTTGTAGCCGCATCGTCGAAGATCCGACGCCGTCGCCACGAAGTAGGGAGCTGCGGTCGCCACGGCGAACCAGCTGAGGAGTCGCTGGTCGAACGGATA
>CALMLJ010000328.1 GCA_937868025.1 uncultured Acidimicrobiaceae bacterium | reverse complement strand
CCGGCGGCGACGATGTAGGCCGCCACTCCGCCCGGTCGCCGCCAGCGCGAGGTGGTGACGGTGGAGTTCGGCACTGCAGCGCCGGTCGCTGCGGTCGGTGGTCCCGGCCGCCGGAACCGGTGGCGCAGGCGGTCGCGGATCCGCGCTGCGAATGCCCGGTAGTGATCGAGGTTGGCCTCGAGGGCGCTGTTGAACAACGTGGTCGGGAACACCACGAGCAGCAGCAGCACCGCCGACAACGCTCCGGTGAGGGCGACGTTCTTGACGGTCAGCGCTTCCGAGGGCGACGGGATGCCCAGCAGCGACGAGGTCACGGTGTTGGTCAGCCCGGGCCAACTCAGTCGCTCGTACTCGAGGGTGTACTGCAGCGCTCCGGCAGCGCCCGTCAGGGTGACCCGTGTGGGCGAGTCGACGACGAGGCGGTAGGCGCTTCCGTTGGTCGGGCTGGACGAACCGGTGCTCCCGAAGGACACGCCGCTGCCGGAGCGGTCCGAGGTGGTCCCTTCGAAGTCGACGGCGTCGTTCTCGAGGCACGCGTCGCCGGCCACCTTCTCGGCCCGCAGCGAGTCGCCGTCGGTGGTGAACTCGCTGACCCGGACGCCGAGATCTCGGCTCGGAGCGCACGGGGTGATGTCGGTCGTGCGCCAGAGCCCGCTGAGATCGTCGATCGTCGGGATGGCCACGCCGCCGTTGCGGACGAACGATTCCGTCATCAGGACCCACATCGCGGATCCAACTTCGGAGCCGCTCACGTCGTTGTCCTCGGAGTTGGCGGTGGGGTCGGCCGCGTCGAAGGATCGACCGGGGTCCTCGCCGAAGACCCGGATGATGGTGACCTGCTGTCCGAGTCGCGCGACGAAGTCCAGCGCGCCCTCCACGCCCCAACCGAAGAAGGCCCCGTCGGCGTAGTCCTCGACCGGCTGGGTGTCGTCCGCTCCGTGGGAGGCCAGCTGTGCCTCGTATTCGCCGACGACTCCGGTCCCGTCGATGACCTCCAGCGTGAGCGAACCGATCGTGAGGCGACACGCGTCGAGGGCACCGACCGACGTGGCGCGGGGCCGCGACGTCGGTCCGAGCAAGCGGCTCACCGAGCTCTCGTCGACGAGGCGGCAGGGTTCGGGTGCGGCTGCCGCCGGCTCGCCGGATCCGAGCGTGAGGGTGACGACCGCAGCGAGGGCGAGCCCGATGGCGCCCGCAGTCGGTCGCGACCGAGGACGGGTTGTTGCGCGGTTCAGGACACGCATGCGCTGTCAGCCTCCGGCGACCACGCGGGGCGACCGGGCGCTCCGGTCGGGGAAGATCGGTTCCCCACGGATGTACGAGCCCTTGGAGTCGACGCGGGTCAGTTGCGTGAACGCGGCCTCCTCCAGATCGACGATGGTGGTGCCGGTGACGACCCAGCCGCCGTCCTTGCTCACGTCGCAGGTTCTGCCGAGGCTGGTCTCGCCGATCTTCGTGGCGCTGTTCCGGGAGATGTCGTAGAGGACCAGCCCCGAATCGGCTTGGGTCGCGCCGGTCACCTCGGCGAGGACCTTGCCCGCAGCGCCGACCTCGCAGAAGGCCCGGATCTTGACGCTGGCCTCCTTGCCGCCGGAGCCGTCACTGGCGACGACGAAGGTGCCGTTGCCCTGCACGAGCAGTTCGTCGCCATCGGCAGACCAGGCGAGGGGCGCGCCCTGTCGGGCGACCAGCACCGGCGAGCCGGTCGCCGCATCGACGACGACGGTCCCTCCCGCTTGCATCGCGAGGGCGACCTTGCGGCCGTCGTGGGACGGCACCGGGCAGTCCGACCCGCCACGAACCGGCTCGATCGTATGGATGGCGCCGGTGTCGACGTCGTACAACGCCTGGACCGACTCGCCGTCGATGGAGGCCGTGAGCACTGTGAACCGGGTGCACTCCGCCGCTTGAACCCGAGCTGTCGCCCATTCGCCCTCGAACGGGACGATCGTCGCGTCGTCGGGGTCGTAGATGCCGGCCTCGGGGCCATCGCCGGACAGACCGACGAC
>CALMLJ010000327.1 GCA_937868025.1 uncultured Acidimicrobiaceae bacterium | reverse complement strand
CTAGGTTCGACGGAATGGCGTCGAGGAATCGCTGGCTCCCCGGTGCGCCGCCGCTGCCGGCGACGGTGAACCCACGATGGACGTTGTGGCCGGCGCGTCCGGCACCGTGGATCCTCCGGGGCCGTCGGCTGCCGGCGGGCCCACTCCGCTGGGCGGTCGTCCAACCGAACGCCGTCGGATGGGGTGAGTTGTCGAGCTTCGCCGGACTGGCCGAGCGGCAGCGCCTCAAGGCGGCACGGCAGTACCTCGCCGAGCGACTCATCATCGTGGCGGGCGAGCACTCCGTCGCGATCTTCCCCGTGATCGCTCGCCGCTTCGTGCTGCCCTGCCTGGGGCACTGGCCGATCGACCGCCTCCTCGCCGTGCCCGTCCCGGCGGCGGTGGAGGGTATGTGGCCGGCAGCCGTGCTCGTCGACCTGCAGACCTGTCGGTTCGTCGCCGAGATCCGTGGCGTCCACAACGACGACCACACCCGCGCCGTCCTCGCGGCCCTCCGTCCCTGACCGGCGCGGCATACTTCCCCGATGACGAACCGGGGGACAGTCGAACAGGGTGAGACCGCGTCGGGCGACGGCACCGAACCGTACGCCGGCTTCGAGGGCCGGGTCGGGCGCACGGTCGCCGGGTCGGAATCATGGTGGCCGACGCCGGCGACGCCCGCCGACGACGCCCCCAACGTGATCGTGATGATGGCCGACGACCTCGGCTTCAGCGACCTCGGATGCTACGGCAGCGAGATCGACACCCCGAACCTCGACGCGCTCGCCGGCCGCGGCGTGCGCTACCGCAACTACCACGCCACCCCGATGTGTTCGCCGACGCGCGCAGCGCTGTTGACCGGGCTCAACCCGCACAACGCCGGCATCGGTCACGTGGCCCACAGCGATCCCGGCTTCCCCGGCTACGTCATGGAGATCACGAAGCACGCGGCGACGTTGCCGGAGATCTTCCGCGACCACGGCTACTTCACCGCCATGGTCGGCAAGTGGCACCTGACGAAGGACTCGCACAACTCCGACGCAGGCCCGTTCGACTCGTGGCCGGTCCAGCGCGGGTTCGACCGCTTCTACGGGATCCTCGACGGGTTCACGAACCTCCACCACCCCCACCGGCTCATCGAGGACAACCACGCGCTCGACATCGACCGGTATCCCGAGGGCTACTACTTCACCGACGACATCACCGATCGGGCCATCTCGATGATCCGCTCGACGAAGGCCGCCAACCCGGCACGGCCGTTCTTCATGTACTTCTCCCACGGGTCGGTGCACGCGCCGCTCCATGCCAAGCCGGCCGACATCGAGAAGTACCGCGGGCGCTACGACGCCGGCTGGGACGCACTCCGGGCCGAACGGTTCGAGCGGATGCGGGCGATGGGCGTCATTCCGCGGAGCACGGTGCTGCCGCCGCGCAACAGCGAACCGGGCAACGACGTTCGGCCGTGGGAGGAGGTGCCGCCCGACGAGCAGCGGCTCGCCTCGCGCTACATGGAGGTCTACGCCGCCATGGTCGACAACATCGACCAGAACTTCGGCCGCCTCCGCGACTCGCTCGCTGCCATGCAGCGTCCCGACGGTTCCACCGAACTCGATCACACCGTCATCGTCTTCACGTCGGACAACGGTGCCTCGCGTGAGGGCGAGGTCGAGGGCACGACCGGGTACTTCGTTCACCTGCTCGGCCAGACCGACCTCGCCGCCGACCTGGCCCGCATCGACTCGATCGGTGGGCCCACCTCGATCCCGCACTACCCCCGTGGGTTCGCCATGGCGTGCGGTACCCCGTTCCGGCTCTACAAGATCAACACCCACGCCGGTGGCCACCAGGTGCCGATGATCGTGGGCGGGCCCGTCGTCGCCGACGTGCCCGGTCCGTCGGGCGCCGGCACGTGGCGGGACCAGTACACGTATGTGACCGACCTGGCGCCCACGCTGTTGGAACTGTGCGGTCTGACGAAGCCCACCGAGCGCAACGGCCTGGCGCTCAAGGAGTTCGACGGCACCAGTTTCGCCTCGACCCTCGGCGACGCGTCCGCCCCGTCGGCCCACACCGAGCAGTACGCCGAGATGCTCGGCCACCGCGGCTTCTACCGCGACGGGTGGGAGGCGGTCACGCTGCACGCTCCGATGACGCCGTTCGGCGATCACGAGTGGGAGCTGTACGACCTCGTCAACGATCCGACCGAGACGACGAACCTCGCCGCTGACCATCCCGACCGTGTCACCGAACTCGCCGCCGCGTGGGAGCGGGCGGCGTGGGACAACCAGGTGTACCCGATGGACGAGGGGAGCGCGGTCAAGTTCCTCATCCGCCCGCCGTGGGACGAGGTGTTCGGCCGGCCCGTCACGATCCTTCCCGGCACCCCGACCCTCGAGCGTTGGCGGTGTCTGCAGCTCATCATGATCCGGGCGTTCACGATCGAGATCGACGTCACCGTTGCCGAGGGCGACGAGGGAGTGCTCGTCGCGCACGGTGACCAGGGCGGTGGCTACCTCGTCTGGCTCGACGGCGCGCAGGAGCTGCACATCGCCCACAATGACGGGCGTGGGCACATGCGCCAGATCGACGCCGGCCCGATCTCACCCGGTGATCACCGGATCGTTGTCGACTTCGCCGCACCCGGCGGCAACATCTGGAACGTCGAGGTGCGTGTCGACGGTGACGTCGACGCCGGCGGTGACGCCGTGCGGGGGAGCGCCGAGGGGTGGACGTGCCTGTTCCCCATGGCGCCGTTCCAGGGCATCGACGTCGGCATTGACCGTCGCTCGCCGGTCCTGTGGTCGATCTACGAGGAGCACGGCCCGTACCCCTACACCGGCCGGATCGACCGGGTGACCTACACCCCGGGCACCCCCGCGCCGGACGCGCCCCAGAACATGATCGAGCTGCTCCGCTCGATGGGCGCCAAGTTCGAGTAGCCCGGGGGCGCCCCAGCGTTGTCGGGGCGGGTGCGAGGGACGATCCGCCGAGGGCGATTCTCAAATTCGTGCCAGAAGCGACGTCAGGCGTCACTTCGAGCACGAATTGCGCAGGCAGTGCGGCCCAGTCAGTGCGGGCGGAGACGGGTCGGCGTGAACACGGGAGGAATCGACGCTCGAACGTTGATCTCACTCGGGGCCGTCCTCGTCATTGGGGGTGGTGGGTCGACAACCGGCGCTCCGGCGGCACGAGTTGGTGACGTCCAGAGGCGCAGCGC
>CALMLJ010000326.1 GCA_937868025.1 uncultured Acidimicrobiaceae bacterium | reverse complement strand
CGACCTCCCCGGCCGCCGAATGACCCACGGATAAGTCAGGAGAGCCGGTTTTGTACCTCGAGGGCGTTGATGTTGAGCCCGGCCGAGGGACTGATGTCGTTGTCGTAGACGTACACGTTGGTGGCGTCGACCCCGCCGGAGTTCGTCAGGGTCACTTCCCACGTGGTGTTGCCGAGGCCGGGATCGACGGGCGACGAGCCCACCAGCTGCTTGCTGATCGCGAGCTTCGGCTGGGCGGCGATCACCGAGTCCGAGGCGTCGATCTGGAAGTCACCAGGACGCAGGGTCGCGAGCCGTGGCGGGACTCCGCCGAGCCGATCGATGATGTTGGCTCGGAGCTGGGCGGCGTTGGTGAACACGTGACCCTGCGGGATGGTGGTCCCGTCGTTGAACGAGTTGCTGACCCAGGCCGAGTAGGTCCAGGTGAGGGTCGCGGAACTTCCGCCGGTGTCGACCCGTCCGAGATACAGGCCGAAGCGGACCGTCTCGTTGGTCGGGTTGTCGGCACCGAGGCTGTTGACGGACAGCGGGTCGACGCATCCCGAGCAGTTGACCTGCGAGTTGTACTGGTACCCCATACCCCGGGGGAGCACGTCGAGCAGCGTGACGTTCTCGTAGCGCGAGTTCGGAGGCAGGGTGACCGTGACGGTGTAGTTGATGACGTTGCCGAGCACGACGGTGTCGCGGTCGGCGGTCTTCGTGATGGTGGGGCTGCTCGCTGCGGAGTTGAGTGTCGCCGAGGCGCTGACGGCGGGGTAGGTGCGCTCTGGCCGGGAGCTGCCGGGGAGGCTGGTGGCCGCGGCCGTCACGTTGTTGGTGAACGTCGACGCCGCTGCGGCGTCGCTGGCGAGTTTCGCCCGAACGGCGAACGTCGTCGTCGCTCCCGGTTCGAGACTCGCGACGGTGGTCGTGAGGGTGCGGTCGGAACTCCGCCACCGCAAGCCGCTGGCGGTGGTGTCGCCGTCGGCGAGCGCGGCTCCGGCGGCGGTCACGGGGGTGAGCTCCGGCGGGAGCGTGTCCACCACGGCAACGTCGTACGCCGTGGCGACCGGTGCATCGGGGCTGGATGCGGCGTTCGACACCGTGATCGTGAACGTCGCGGGGCTCCCGGCGGCGACGGTGGCGGGGGCGACCGACTTGCTGATCGTCACGGAGGGCTCGGCCACTCCGACCTTGGCGATCCGGTCGCCGGCCGTCCGGGCCGACGGGCCGGTCGACATCGAGGCGCGGCACGTGGCCAGGGCGATGTTGGCGCCGGCGGTCACACCGCTGCCCGTTCCGATGGTGGCGGCTGCCGTCAGCGAGAACACCGTGCCGTCGGCGGGCACGACGATGCTCGGGAGGCCGGCACCGGCGACGTCGGCCAGCATCGCGGCGGCATCGCCGGGGAAGTACATCCGCAACCGACCGCCGGTCGAGTCCAGTACGTAGCCGTCGGGCGAGGGCTGGGTGCCGGGTGTGAACGACGTCGCGACGCCTCCGACGTCGAACGTGACGGTCGCGAGGTCGATCGTCGCCCCCGCGGCCCCGGCGGGGTCGAGCTCGATGACCGACGCGAAGTAGGTCGACCCGTCGGGCCGGCCGACGACGTCCTGATACGCCTGCCCGGCGTCGAGGACGAGCCGGGAGCTCACCGTCACGCGTTCGCCCGGTGCCACCGCGGGCAGCCCAGCGGCGGTGCCGGTCGAAACCGTCCGGTCGATGTCGCAGCTCGAGCGCAGCCCGGTCGTCGACGGGTTGTCGTCGGCGGCGGTGGGAGCGGCCGTGCTGACAACTGTCAGGAGCGAGCCGATGATGGCCGTGGCAAGCACGGCGAACGAGGTTCGGAGGAACGTCATGTCCCGTCCGTCGGTCGATTCCGTCCTCGTCCTGATGCGGTTCAAGCCGAAAGTGCCGGCTCCGGGAAGTATTGCCCAGGCCGACCCGGGATGATCTCGACATCGACGTGGGTGCGGTCACCCGGATCGGGCCATCGAGGCCGAACGGGGCGGTGTTCGGGCCGGTCGGGGTGCCGGCCGGGCCCCGTCTTGTCGCTCAGGCGAGCAGGTCGCGGTCGAAGCCCCGCAGGTCGCTGTGGCCGCGGAAGACGATCGAGTGTTCCACCCCGCGCACGAGCAGGGCTTCGCCTTCGACGTCGCTCGTGATCAGCCGACCGTCGTCGTCGGCTCCGGTGATGGCCACGATCGTCAGGGGGTGCACTGCGTTCGCGACCGGTTCGAACTCGATGGTGTGCAGCACGAGTTCCCAGTCCAGGG
>CALMLJ010000325.1 GCA_937868025.1 uncultured Acidimicrobiaceae bacterium | reverse complement strand
GTCAGACCACACAACATGCGGAGCAGGGTCGACTTGCCGGCGCCGTTGGGACCCAACAGTGCGGTGACGCCGGGGCCGACGTCGAACGACACGTCCGACACCGCGACCAGCCCCTTGAACCACTTGCTGACGTGGCGCACCGCAACCATCGACGACTCGTCGCGGAACTCCGCGAACGCCGGCGGTGACGGTGACGGTGCCGGTGCCGGCGTTCCCGTGAGCTCGGGCGTGGTGGTCACTTGGTCACCTGCACACGGCGATATCGGTCCCAGATGACGACGGCCGCCAACGCCGTCCACCCGAAGAACCCGGCGTAGATCACCCAGGTGTCGGTCGGCACCTGGAACCCGTACCCGAACTGCCGGGTCGAATAGCCGATGTCGGAGGTCTGGCCGAACACGCGGTACGCGAACTCGGTCGGCAGTCGCACGAGGTCGAACATGCCGAGCCACCGGGGAGCATCCGCCTCCTCGATCACCAGCGGCACGAGCACACCGGTGCCGGTCAGGAGGGCGATGAAGGCCGCCGACGCCGCCGCTCGCCGGGTCGTGATCGAACTGATGGCGCTCGAGAGCATGGTGTGGAAGAACGCGATGCCCACCCCCGTCGCCAACACGCGGGCGATGGTCGACGCCCAGTCGGCGGCCGACGACGGGCCGTATCCCTGGGTGGAGTAGCCGATGAGCAACAGGAGCGGTGGACCGAGGGTGACGGTCAGCAACACCATGCCGACGGCCAGGGCCTTGGCCGACAGGTAGTTCCAGCGGTTGAGCGGCGACGCCATGTAGAGGCCGAGCATGCCCGTCCGCCGGTCGGTGCACAGGACCTCGGGCGCGATGAACGCGGCGAAGAGCATGATGGCCGCGCTGATGTTGAGGTAGCTGCCGGGGTAGTCCTGGATGAGCTGGTTGGCCACCAGTCGTCCGGCGCCCTGAGGGATCGTGCCCGGCCCCGTCATCTGCGCCTGCTCGTTCTCGAGGCGGTTCGTGAGGACGACGATGCCGACGTACACCATGTGGGGCACGTAGGAGATGACGATCGTGAGGATCGGCATCACCTTGAAGCGGAACTTGCGGTGGATGCCGAGCACGCGCTGCGCGGTGTAGCGGATGACGCTGCGCATCGAGGAGCCGATGCCCCCGCGCTCGCCGTCGTAGCGGCGGTACCCGCGGTCCAAGATGCGCGCCGCGCTGCCCGCCGGCGGCGGGGTCGGAGCGGCGACGGGTGGGAAATCGGTCATGTGCCGACCTCCAGGAACACCTCTTCGAGCGACACCGTGCGGTTCTGCAGGCGGCGGAGGGGAAGGTCGAGGTCGCTGACGTCGTCACGGGCGACGCGGAACAGGTCGTCCTGGCTCACGGGGCCGAGCGACGCGTCGGCGGTGACGACGAGACGGCTCGCCTCCTGGGCGACGGTGAGCCCGCGCGACCGCAATCGGTCGGCCAGCTCCGTCGCGCCCCAGTCGACCTCGACGGTGAGGCCCTTCCCGGCACCCTTCAACTCGTCGATACCGCCGGCCGCTGTCACCCGGCCGTCCTTGAGGATGATGACCTGGTTGCAGGTGCGCTCGACCTCGTCGAGGAGGTGGGAACTGAGCAGCACGTTCATGCCGAACTCCGACGAGAGGCGTCGGATCAGGTCGAGCATGGTCTCCCGCTGGGTCGGGTCGAGGCCGTCGGTCGGTTCGTCGAGCATCACCAGCTCGGGGTCGTGGGCGATCGCCATCGCCAACTTCACCCGTTGGCGCTGACCCGTCGACAGCGTGCCGAGCGGGCGGGTCCGCTCCTCGCCCATGCCGACGAACCACAACGCGTCCGAGGCGCGACCGACGGCATCGGTCGGTGGCATGCCGTGCACTTCCGCGATGTGCTGCACGAAGTCCGTGGCGGGCAGGTCGGGTGGAAGGTTGTGGTGCTCGGGTGAGTACCCGATGCGCGCTCGCACGTTGTGCCCGGCGACGCGGGGATCGTGGCCGAGCACCGAGAGCGCGCCCTCGTCCATGCGGTGCAGGCCGAGGAACAGGCCGAGCATCGTCGTCTTGCCG
>CALMLJ010000324.1 GCA_937868025.1 uncultured Acidimicrobiaceae bacterium | reverse complement strand
ACAGCTCGCCGCGCTCGACCGCACCAGCGTCGCCGCGATGTTCGCCGACGACTCGGTCCGTGCGGCGCTCCGGTCCCGGCTGGGAACTGCATCATGAATCGACCGGTAGGTGTCCGTTCGTGATGCAGTTCTTTCGGGCGGCGCTGCCCGTACCCCGAACCGGTGACGATCAGTCCGACCGGACACGGCGCTAACGAGCCGTTCACAGTTCGGCAACGGGCCTGGCACACGGCACCGCGAATCTCATCCCAGCCCCTCCCCGCGACCGTCACGACGGTTGTGCTCACCGAACCCGGGGCGAAGGAGAGAGTCTTGCCATCGAAGATCGACCGGAGGCGCTTCCTCCGCAACAGCGCATTTGGCGGAGCCGTCATGCTGGGTGGCCCGGCCTTCCTCGCCGCGTGCGGCGATGACGAGAAGAGCTCGGACTCCGGCTCGTCCGGCAGTTCCTCGAGCGGCCTCGGCACCCTCGACGTCCAGCTCAACTGGGTGAAGAACGCCGAGTACGCCGGCACGTGGATCGCCGACAGCGAGGGGTATTTCACCGACGCCGGGTTCGACAAGGTCAACTTCATCGCCGGCGGTCCCGGTGTGTCCCAAGAGGAGTCGGTCATCAGTGGGAAGGGCCTCATCGGCCTCACCGCTCCCGACTTCACGGCCTCGGCCGTGCTCGAGGGTGCCGACCTGGTCATCCTCGGTGCCTTGTTCCAGAAGAACCCGTTCTGCTTCATGAGCCTGGCGAGCAACCCAATTCCCGACCCCGAGGCCCTCAAGGGCAAGAAGGTCGGTGTGCAGGACGTGAACCAGCCGACGTGGCAGGCGTTCCTCAAAGCGAACGGCCTCGACGAGTCCGAGATGACCGTGGTGCCGGTGCAGTTCGATCCCCAGGGCCTCGTCACCGGTGAGGTCGACGCCTGGTTCAGCTTCGTCACCAACGAGCCCAATGCCCTCAAGGCCGAGGGGATCGACGTCGAGGTGTTCCTCCTCGCCGACCACGGCTACCCGATGGTCAGCCAGTGCTACTTCGCCAAGAAGGAGACGGTGGAGAGCAAGGCGGACGTGCTCGAGGCCTATCTCACCGCCGACATCAAGGGCTGGCGTGAGTCGCTCAAGGATCCGGCCAAGGGCGCAGCCCTCGCCGCCAATGTCTACGGAAAGGATCTCGGCCTCAAGGTCGAGGCGGCGACCGAGGAGTCGAAGAGCCAGAACGAGCTCATCCTCAACGAGGACACGAAGACCAACGGCATCATGACGGTGTCGGACGAGATGGTCGAGGAGACCATCAAGTCGCTGGGCTTCGCCGGCCTGGACGTGACCGCCGACCAGATCTTCGATCTCTCCCTGATCGAGAAGATCTACGCCGACAACCCCGACCTCAAGGCGGATCCGACGGCCTGACGGCCGCACCGGAGCCGCTCGAACGCTCGATGCCGGACCCGTCCCCTCAGGGACGGGGTCCGGCACCGGCCGTTGTGGCAACGGTCCGATCGATACACACCGACCCACCGCTGCGAATGAACCGCATGGAGACGACGACATGGCCGCCACCGAACAGATCATCGATCTCGCCGACCGACGCGATGCGGCGGCTGCCGTGAGCACCGCGGAGGCCGGGTCGGGAATCCGACTGCGTGGACTCACCAAGGAGTTCACGGTCAAGCGCAAGAAGGTCACCGCGCTCGACAA
>CALMLJ010000323.1 GCA_937868025.1 uncultured Acidimicrobiaceae bacterium | reverse complement strand
CTGTGTCCGAAAGGATGTGGGGGTTCAAGTCCCCCCTCCCGCACCCAGGGTCATTCACGTTTGATCCCCGGTTTTGTTCGCGAAACGGTCGAGTGAGCGGAGTTGCGAGCCCTTCGACCGTCAGTCGGAGGGTTCGAGCCGTTTTCGGGGGGCGCGTCGTAGGACCGCGCGGGGTGCTGCGGGCGACTCAGCGCCCGAAAACGCGTTTCGGGGATGCCTGAAGTCGGCATCCCCGAGAGGGTGTTCGCTGTTCAGTTGTGGGTTGCCCGACTATTCGGGAGGGGACTCTTCGTCGGGCGGGTCGGCGAGGCCGGAGACCTTCACGGGCTTCTTGTTGAGGGCGCGCTGTTTGCGGCGGTCGCTCTTCTCGAACTTCTTCTCGAGGTCCTCGGGGTGCAGGTTGAGGAACGCCTCGATCTTGCGGAGGTTGGCGGAGACCACGAGGAACGCGGTGAGGATGAACTGGGCGGCGTAGCCGCGGACGCGTCGTCGCGATCCGTCTTCGAGCGCTTCGTAGCCGCCGTCTTTGGCGAACCCGTTGAAGCCTTCGATCGCGGCGCGGCCGGGCTTGTAGGCGAGTTCCCACTTGGCGGTGCCGTACTGGAACTTCTGGTTGTACTTGACGCCGAGGTGACGGTCGAAGGTGACGTCCTTGGCGTTGGTGCAGATCTTGCCCGGCGTTTCGGGCACCACGAGAATCTGGCGTCGCCCAGGAGCAGCGTTGTTCTCGCGGAGAGGGCAGTCGGCGGTGGCGTTGGGGCCGACGGCGGGGCACATCAGTCGGACCTTGCCGCTGGCGTCGGGCCGGCCGTTGGGTCGCAGGAGGTACTTCTTGCGTTCGGCGATGCGTTCGAGCCACGTCTCACGGTCGCCTTTGAAGATCCCCTTGGGGTCGGTCGTGGCCTTCTTGCTGCCGCGGTACACGAGGGTGGCTTCGATGAGCATCGGGGGCATGGACGGGCAGTACCAGGCGCCCTCGACTTGGATGGCGCCTTCGTGGCCGGCCTTCAGGCCGAGCTGGTCGATCTTGTAGTCGAAGGCGAACTCGTAGCCAAGCTTCGCGAGGGGTTCTTGCAGCTTGTGTGGCATCGAGTTGGGCAGGATGCCGCGGTCGGCGACGACGACGCCGACGGGGTGTTTGCGCTCGACGAGAGACTGGAACGCAACAGCGGCGTTCTCGCCGGGCGCGACACCGGGGCGGTCGAAACTCATGGCGAGGACGATCTGCGGAAAGTCCGCGTGTGCTTCGCCGGTGTTGGGGATGAGGATGGCGAGGTTGCCTTCGAACCCGTACGCGGTGCGTTCACCGTTCTCCTTCTTGTCTGAGTGGTCGCCGCCGCGGCAGTGGTAGCCGGCGTCGGGTTCGATCGACGCCCACAGCGAGTCGTTGCGGGGGTTGCGTTGCGCGTGGGTGCGGATCTTGGTGCCGTCGATGCAGGCGTTGCCCTTCCAGCGGCGTTGGATGTCGCGGGGAACGAACTGCCATGACGCTTCGAGCAGCATGTTGGCGAGCTGGTTGATCCGACGTTGCTTCCGTGCGCACTCGACGACGTCGCGGGCTTGGACGATCCCGTCGAACTGGGCCCGGGTCATGCGGCTTCGCCGGTCGCCGCCGAGCGCACGCGTGATCGGGAACGGGTCGACGACGACCGAGATGCGATGGAAGGCTCGCCACGTCCTGGCGTACCACTCCGCTTCGGTGGCGCTGGCCGTGGTGATGCCGAGCGCGGTCTTGGAGTCGTCGCTGAGCCGATGGGTGATGAGCGACGCGACGCGTGTGAGGTGCATCGGGTCCCACTCGGTCGCCACCATCAACAAGAGGGCGAACATCGCCCGGTCGTCGAGCATCGCGGGCCGGCCGCCCAGACCCGGTTCGCCTTGGTCTTCGATCCGCCATTCGCTCACGGCTTGGGGAGCACCCGAGATGTCGACCAGGCGCGACGCTTGGAGCACTTTGCTGTGTGGGATGTGTGACCGGTCGAAGAGCCCGGTCCCGGGTCGTTCGAGTGTCGGTTCGACAATCGTGTCGGGGAGGGGCCGGCGGCTCATCGGTCGCCGTCCTCGGGTGCGAGACCGCGGAGGAGCGGTCGTGAGACCTGGGGTGCGATCGGGTCGAGGAACTTGAGGTACTTCGTGATCGTGGAGAGGCTGTCGATGCCGGCGGCCTCAACGAATGCGGCGAGCGGCGTGCCTGCGTTGAGGTGCCGGACCTGCCACGTGGCGCGCATCCGGTGGGTGCTGACTGCCGGTTTGATCGGTGAGCACTTGGCGACGAAGTTGGCGATGAAGTTCCGGCTGGTGCCGGTTCGCTGCCGTCCGAACAGGTAGATGTCGGGATCGGTCTGGTCGGCGGCGGCACAGAGCCACGTCTCCCACTCCTGCAGCACCGGGACGTACCGGGGTCGGGGGCCGGTGACCCGGAGAATGATCCCTTCGTCATCGATGAGGACGTCGCGGCCTCGGAAGTCGGCGATGTCGCCGGCGGTGAGCCCTGCACCGAGACAGAGCGCCAGGAGAACCGTGGCGTCGAAGCGTCGTTGCGGGGTCGACTGGGTGATCGCCCAGTTCCGCAGGGTCACGATCTGGCTGTCGGTGTAGGGCGGTTCGACCGGGTTGGTCTTGATGGGGCTGGGCTGCCCACTCGCCACGCGACCGCGGAGGGCGCGGGTGACCTGGCGGAGCTTGGATCGGTGGTTCCGGTAGCTCGACTCAGACCACGTCGGGATCGGGCGGGCTGCGATGAACGCCTCGATCATCCGGAACTCGAACAGCACGTCGCGGTCGAGGGGCAGGCCGGCGGTCTTCCAGCACCAGTGCACGTAAGTGGTGACGGTGCTCAGGGTCTGGGTGGTGTCGGAGACGGTCGCGGGGTTGGTGTCGGCGACGACCTCACGCACCAAGTCCTCGAGAACCTCCCAATGGCGCGCCGGGATCGTGGGCACGAACTGCTGGATTCGTTTCGCCACCGCCAACCTCGACTGTTGATTACTAGCAACAGCGTTGTCGGCAGCAAGATCGCCCACGTTTAAAGAAATCAACGATTCGTCGTTGGCTCGTACAGTGGAGTTGTGGCTCGCACCGAACGTGACCTCCCATGCGAGCGGAGCAGCAAGTGGCCCGACGCGCCCTGCACAGTCCCCGACACCAGCGAGGTCGACGTGATCGCCGAGGTCGCCCGGCACCTCGCCCTGCGACTGCGTGACGCACTCGCCGGCACCAGCCTTCGTGCGGCCGAAGAGCTCACCGGCGTCAACTACTCCACGATCAACAAGATCCTGCACGGACGGTCGTGGCCGGACGTGGCGACGCTCGCCAAGCTCGAGGCCGGCCTCGACACCGAGCTGTGGCCAGGTCGGTTCCCCGGCAAGTGAGAAGCCCAACTCCAGCTGGCCTCGGACGTAGGTGATGCGGCGTGTCATGTTGAGTCTGTGGGCGGACCACACTCGACTCCCGCCCCGAAATCAGCGCCGAGAGCGCGTCGGAAGCGCCGACAGCACCGGATCGTGATCCGGCCGGTCTACGGTGCCGGGAACCATGACTGCCTCCGTCAAACGGCCCCGCGACTACGCCGTCGTCCCCCGTGCGTTCGGGCGGGTCCCAAACATCGACTGGCACGAGGCGTCGCTCGACGCGAACGAGCTGATGGCCGCGAAGATCCAGCACCAGCAGTGCTGGTTGATCCGCGACGCGATCTACACCGAGTTCCCCGGCCGGCAGGGCACCCGCTTGTTCGCTGAGGCGTCAGGCCGCGACTACGACCAGGTCAACCGAATGCTCCGCGGCGAGATCACCATCAAGATCTACGACCTCGCCGCCGCCCGACGAGTCCTCGGCGACCACATCGACCTCAACGTGACGATGCTCGCCGCCACCGCGCCGGGGCAACGATGAGCAGCTGCTACGACGACGTGGCCCGCCGAGCTCCGGCCGCGTGAAGGACGCTCCGCATGTGCGGAGTTCGACCTCGGGCCGCTACTCGTTCAGCCCGGCGGTTTCTCCACCCGGTCGGGCGACGAAGGTGCGGAGGAATCGGGCGGTCGACTACAAAGCGAGGCGGAGGGGCTCGTCGGTCTCGAAGTAGGCGACGTCGTCGATTGCGGCGGCGATCCGGTGGACGACCTCCTCCCACCGAGGCGACGGGCTCGGACCCTCGGCAGCAGCGGACGTTTCAGTGCTTCGGTCCGCGGTGCTGATCAGTGCGGCGACCGGGACGCCGATGACGGTGGCGAACCGACGGATCGTCGCCGGCCGGGGTTCCTTCATCCCGCTCTCGATGTTGGAGATGTGCCCTTGGCTGATGCCGGACCGGCGCGACAGTTCGGCCTGGGAGAGGCCGGCCAGCTCGCGGAGCGTTCGGAGTGCGACGACATTGATCTTCATGCGCCATAGTTCGCGATCGTCTCACCCACCGTGACTGGGCGAACCAGCCCCGGGCTGGCGCCGCAGCGACCGTTCTCTCCACACCCAGCAACACGCCGCGATCGATCACGACAGATGCCCCGCAACTTCTGCGGTCCAGCACATCGCCCACTGGCACCGTGGGTAACAATCGAGGTCTAGGTCACGGCGATCGGGGCGTCGACCGAGTTGCGGAGTGCTGTCGCTACAGACCGGAGGATCACGGCGGCCCACTCGGATCGCTCGAACTCTGCGACATCGTCGATCACTGTGGCGACGTGTTCGAGCACGTCGGGCCACTCGACCGGATCGGCCGGGTCGACGCTCGCCACCGGAGGGATGGTGGGGTCGCCGCCGACGAGCGCACCGACGGGCACGCCGAGCGCGTCGGCGAACCGGCGGACCGTCCCGGGGCGAGGCGCCTTCTTCCCGCTCTCGATCGTCGAGATGTACCCCTGGTTGATCCCCGACCGCCGCGACAGCTCAGCCTGCGACAGCCCCGATAGTTCACGGATCGTCCGCAACGCCACCACGTTGATCTCCATCGACTCCATCCGCGCCACCCTCACCCACCGTGAACAGGTGAATCCACCCACGCCTCCGTCTGCCGGCGTGCGAAATCCGAGCGACCACGACCACCGCGCCCGGGAGACTGGGCGACATGCCGGCACGACCCCCACTTACTGTCGCCGACGGAGCGCGCTCGATCGCCCGGGAACTCGAAGCAGGCGACATCGTCTTCGCCCTACGCTTCCTCGCCTACACCGTCGCCGACGTCCGCACCCGCGACGACTGCAAGTTCACGTTCGCCGCACCACCCAGCACCGGCGACCCGCAGTGGGACACGTTCCTCGCCGGCGTCTTCGCCCGCGAAGCCACAGCACGCGGCGAGAACCCACCCGCCTGGACCCACGTCGCGCCGCTCGACGAACCGTTCTGGCCGTTCGAG
>CALMLJ010000322.1 GCA_937868025.1 uncultured Acidimicrobiaceae bacterium | reverse complement strand
GAACGCTCGATCCGATGGTGCCTCGCCCCGTTGGCGGTCGCCGGTGCCGGCTGGGTCGCGTGGACGGGCGCGATGGGAACGCCGCCGCTCCTGGGGCAGCCGCCGGATCGAACGGGTCTCCGCCCCGCTCTCGGCATCATTCGGCGCGCCCTTCCCGAACGCCTCACCAGCCTCACGGGCAATTTCCTCGGAACGCATCCTCCGACCTGGGTGCCGACCGTGTTCGCCGGCGCGTTGCTCGCCTTGGTGCTCATCGCCCTGCGTGCGAACCGTCGCGGACTCGTCACCGCCGGCGCTGTCACCCTTGTGTGTGCGGTCGCCAGCACGTTGCTCGAGTTGGGGCGTTACGCGGACATCGGGCCGTGGTGGCAGGCGCGATACTCCCTGCCGTTGCTCGTCGGGGTGCCCCTCCTGGTGGTCACGGGGCTGACGTGGTCGCTCAGGCGACTCGCCGCTGCGGCGATGGCGCTGGGGACCGTGGCGACCCAGGTGCTCGTGATCGTCTGGTACGTCGGCCGATTCAGGTGATGTCGAGCATCCGCTGCAAGGCAACGCGTGCCCACTCGGCGTCGTCGGCGTCGACCACGATGCGGTTGGGGACCCGCCCGGCGACGAGTTCCTCGAGCACCCACGCCAGGTGCGGTGCGTCGATGCGGAACATCGTGGAGCACGGGCACACGAGCGGATCGATCGAGCTGATCGTCTTGCCCGGCGTCTCGTTGGCCATGCGGTTGACCATGTGGATCTCGGTGCCGACCCCGATGACGGAGCCCTCCGGGGCGGCGGCCACGGCCTTCAGGATGAACTCGGTCGAACCCACCTGATCGGCGGCGGCGCACACCTCGTGGCTGCACTCGGGGTGGACGATGACGATCGCCCCCGGGTTGGCGGCCCGGAAGTCGGCGATGTGCTGGGTGGTGAACCGTTGGTGCACCGAGCAGTGGCCCTTCCAGAGGAGGAACCGGCTGCGGAGATCCTCCGGCGACAGGCCGCCGAGGTCCTGGCGCGGGTTCCAGACCCGCATGTCGGACTCGTCGTAGCCCATCTGGTAGCCGGTGTTGCGGCCGAGGTGCTGATCGGGGAAGAAGAGCACCTGGTCGCCCCGCTGGAAGGCCCAGTCGAGCACGGCGCGGGCGTTGGAGCTGGTGCAGACGGCGCCGCCGTGGCGACCCACGAAGGCCTTCAGGTCGGCGGCGGAGTTCATGTAGGTGATGGGCACGACGCGGCTGATGTCGGTGTGCTGGGCGAGGTCGTCCCACGCCTCCTCGACGGAATCGATGTCGGCCATGTCCGCCATCGAACAACCGGCGTTCAGGTCGGGCAGCACGACCTGCTGGTGGTCGCCGGTGAGGACGTCGGCGGCCTCGGCCATGAAGTGCACCCCGCAGAACACGATGAACTCGGCCTCGGGTCGCTGCTTCGCGAGCTGGGCGAGCTTGAACGAGTCGCCGCGGGCGTCGGCCCACTCGATGACCTCGTCGCGCTGGTAGTGGTGGCCGAGGATGAAGAGCCGATCGCCGAGCGCCGCTTTCGCCGCGGCGATCCGTGACCGCAGTTCCTCGGGGGAGGCATCGACGAACGAGTCGTCGAGGGATCGCTGGAGTCGGAGTTCAACTGCGGTGCTCATAGGTGGTCTCCAAGCTACTGGGCAGCACTGGGTCAACTCATGTGGGTATG
>CALMLJ010000321.1 GCA_937868025.1 uncultured Acidimicrobiaceae bacterium | reverse complement strand
CGGCTTCGGCGAAGTTCATCGACTGCTCGGTCATCGCGACCCGGATGCGCTCGAGCGTGAGGAAGCCGGCGTGGCCCTCGTTCAGGTGGAACACATCGGGCGCGAACCCGAGGGCCCGCAGTGCTCGGTGGCCGCCGACGCCCAACAGGAGCTCCTGGCGGATGCGTTCCTCGGAGCCGCCGCCGTACAGGCGGTCGTTGACGAGCTGGTCGGGGCCGGCCTCGCCGGGCACGTGGGTGTCGAGCAGGTACAGCTCGTTGGGGCCGACCCGGGCCTTCCAGATGGCGGCGACGACGTCGTCGGTGCCGATGCGCAACGACACCTGCAGGTCGTCGACCTTGGTGAGCGCGAGCTCGGTCGGATGCTGCCAGGGGAAGCGCTCGTGCTGCTGGCCTTCCTTGTCGATCATCTGGCGGAAGTAGCCGGACCGGTAGAAGAGGCCTACGCCGATGATCGGCACGTGGAGGTCCGCGGCCGCCTTGAGGTGGTCGCCGGCGAGGACGCCGAGGCCGCCGGAGTACTGGGGCACGGATGCGGCGAGCCCGAACTCGGGGGAGAAGTACGCGACGGTCGGCAGGCCGGCTTCGCCGCCGACGGTGTCGGCCCACGCCGGCTCGGCCAACTCGGCGGTCAGGGTGGCGAGGAGATCGTCGGCGCGGGCAACGAACGCCGCGTCGGCCGCCAGCTCGGCCAGACGTGTGCCGCTGCACCGGTTGAGGACGCCCAGGGGATCGAGGCCGCTGACGAGGACGCCGGGTGGGTCGACGTGCTGGAACAACGATCGAACCCGGGGGTCGAACAACCAGCCGAGGTTCTGGGAGATGGTGGCGAGCGACTGCAACTGGGCCGGCACTCGGGGGACGACGGTGAAAGTGTGGTTCGCTTTGATGCGGTTCACCCTAGCGGCGAGGTTGTGAACATCAGCCGAGGTGGACGCGACGATTCGGTCACGGTTACGCGCGGTGCACTGGGCGAGTTCACCCGCGGATCCTGGTCGTCCGACCTGTCGGTGGCGTTTCGCTCCAGGCGCCGGCGGTGGGTGCCGACGTCGTTTGCATGGCCTCCGTGAACGAACAGATCGTGCCCTACCTCCTCGCCGGTGAGACCCTCGCTGCCGTGGCGACCATGCGACGGCAGAATACCGAGCTGCAGAAGGGCGTCGCCGTCGGCGGGATGATCGGCATGGCGATCGTGAGGTCGCGCCAGCAGAAGGTGCTGCAGGCCAGTCGCCTGCTGGCGGACCGGATCGGGTTCCCCGAGCAGACGTACGTCGCGGTCACCTCGCGGCGCCTGATCCTCTTCGCCAACGACCGCCGGCGTTGGAACGGCATCGGTGAGCCGATCGTCGCGTTCGCCCCGCAGCACATCGTGTCGGCGACGCCGGTGATGCGGACGCTCAACGACTCCCGCGTGATCCTCGAGTTCGTGGACGGGTCGTCGGCAACGCTGGACTGGCGCAAGCGCAAGGAGATCTCGTCGTGGAGTGCGGCCCTCGCCGAGTTCCTCCGTGGCCGACCCGCTCCGGTGGTCGATGAGCAGGCCGCGTGGCTCGCCGGGGTTCCCTTCTGATCCGACGGGCTCCAAAGTCGACCCATTGGGTCGGGATTCGGTAGCGTGCCGCCCCATGGCCTACGGACTTTCCCATCTCGATGCGCTCGAGGCCGAGTCGATCCACAT
>CALMLJ010000320.1 GCA_937868025.1 uncultured Acidimicrobiaceae bacterium | reverse complement strand
GAAGTCGTGCTCGTCGGCGATGTCGTTGAGCAGCTTCATCGACGCTGCGTCGAGGAGCGGTCCGTCCTGCACGGTCATCACCCGCACCTCGGGGTTGAGGGCCATGCCGACCTGGCAGCTGACGAGCAAGCGCTCGGAGCCGCTGGCCTGGGCGAGCGGCACGCCGTTGAAGATCATGCCCTCCTCGTCGAACGTGAGACCCGGCACGATCTGCGGGACCTTGGCGATCACCGCCCGCTTGCTCATGTCGATGGCGTCGAGCAGCGCTGAGTATTTCTGGGCTTCGGCCTCGCCTTCATCCCTCGACACCTCCAGCGCTGCCCGTTGCTTGGCCAGCCGGATCTGCCGGTTGGTCTCCTCGATCGCCGTCAGACGCTCAGCGAAGCCGGTGAGGTTGGGGTCGGGCGGGAGCTTTGCGATCTCGGCCTGGATGACGCCGATCTCCGACTCGTTGGACGCTTGGTCCTCTTCGGCCTCTTCGAGGAGGCGGCGCAGCTCGGTGACCCGGGCGGTGTTCTGATCGAACTCGCGCAGCTTGGCGTTGAGCGACTCGTTGTAGCGCCAGCGCTTCTCGATCTGCTCCTGGGCAGCCTGCTGCTCGGCGAGGATCGATGCGCCGGACACCTCTTCGTCTTCGGCGCTGGCCGTCGACTCGGGGAGGCCTTGCAGCGTCTTGGTGACGGTGTCGACCTCGCGGTTGATCTCGGTGCGCTGGTCGTAGATCTGGGCCCGCTTCACGTTGAGCTCGTCGAGGTCGAGCTCGGTGTCGACCGCCCGCAGGTAGACCTCGACCTGCTCCTTGCCTTTCATCTTGGAGAAGGCGAGCGGGTCGAAGCTGATCGACGTGAACAGCTTCTTGAGGGCCGTCTCCGGCGAACGCACCGCCATCGATCCGTCGCCGGCCATGACCTTGATGTTCATGCCGCCGGCCGCCGTGAATGACCGGGTGATGCGGAGCGTCTCGCCGTCGCCGAGGTCGATGACGCCCTCGATGACCGCCGTGCCCTTCCCGTTGTGCACGGGCTGGTCGATGTTCTTCAAGCCCGCCTTCGAGGCGAGGAGCGCCCAGATCGCGGTCAGGATCGAGGTGTTGTGGGTGACGATGTGATGGCGAGTGAGGTAGAGCCCGTCAGCGCGATCGATACGGATGCACTGGCAGTCCTCGTCTTCGACTCGCTCGATAGCTGATATCCACCGACCCATGCGGGTCCTCTCCCCGTTGGGGACGTAGGCATCACGCTTGCGACTCAAGGTGAAGGGGTTGAACGGAACGGTAACCCGGACCCGCCACGACGGCCGGCCGTCGCGCTTCTCGTCGTTGTGGGTGTATTGAGTGATGCGAGGGCCACTCTTCTTGGCGATGCCACCGAGCGACTGCACGAGCTCAACCACGGCATCAGTGAGAGCTTCGGAAGTGGAAGAGAACTCCACGCCCCCGGTTGGCGATGCGTGGCCGTCGGTATCGAGGAGGCCGGCCAGAAGCGCTGATCGTTGGTCGGCTGACCCCAGGAGATATTGGGCGGGCACGAACTTGTCCCACGAATGCGTCCCGAGTAGACCGAGGTCGGCGAGTGCTGATCGCCACTTGGAGCTAGACCCGACGAGAACCTTATCCGAACGACGCGATGGATCTCTGCGGCCACGCACTCCCAACCGTTCAAGGATCTCGGCGTCCGTGGTCAGTACGACGTGGCCGTTGACCTTGCCGTCGTTGACGATGTGTCCGTCGCCGAGGAGCACGCCCAGTTGCCATGGGTCGACTGGAAAGTCAAGAGCCTCTCGATGCACTGCCGTTTCCACCAGCGGGATCTCCCACCGACCCGGCCCGCCAGCGTTGGGCTGTAGACCGATCTCGAGGATCTCGGCGGTGGTAAGGGTGCGCTCGATCTTGCTGCGCCGTTTCCACTTGCGCACTGTCCAGAGGTGATCGGGCGAGCAGCGCGTCCATGAACCGTCCGAGAAGGTGATCTTCCACACCTCACGTTCGGTTTGCGGGTGCACCGACAAGATGTCGACGGGCTTGCCGTCGACCCCAACGACCCGATCGCCAGGCTTCAGTTCGCCCATCGCCCGCCAACCGGTGGGCGTCAAGACCGGCTCGGAGAGGGGCTGCGCCTTGCCCGCTCCGTTGGGGCCGTTGAGCACGACGAGGTTGCCGTCGGGTTCGATCTGCACGGCGTCGATGCCGAGGAAGTTGCGGACGTTCAGCTGAATCAGTCTGGATGACATGGTTGGTAGCTCCGGGGTTCTTAGAGGTTGTTCTTCAAGATGTCGATGAACTGCTGGGCCTGCGCCTGATCCATGTCGCCGATCTTCGGCGGGAGTCCGGCTTCCTGCTGCTGGGTCCGTGCGGCGGCGCGCTGGTCGTCGCTCATCTGGTGCCACAGCTCGGCGACGGTGACCGCCGCCGGCTCGATGATCTCGGCGTCGATGACGCCCGAGTCGCCGCCAGCCGTCGGGAGCTCGGCGGGCGACCCGGGTCCGATGGCGACGGGTGTGCCGACGCCGAGCGCCGCACGAGCCGAGGCCCCGGTGAGTTGGCCTTGGCCGGCCATCAGTTCTTGGATCGTGTGATTGAGCAGCAGCATCGGCACCTTGAACTGGTTGGCGCCGCCGCGGGTCTGCCGGGGGTCGACCCGCAGTCGCGCCTCGGTGAGGCCTTGGGCGCCGGCCAGCTGGATCATGCGCACCATCGTCGACAGCTCGTCGGCGGCGAACTCGGACTTGGTAACGAGCTGCCAGGTGCCGCCGACCCGGGCCTCGGGCAAGATCACGTCGAGACGGGTCGTCCCACGGCACTGGTCGGCCTTCGGCTTGCCGGGGCACATGCACGGCACGTCGACCTTCTCAGGCCCGTCGGGGCCGCGCTGCTCGATCTCACAGGTGGTGCCGTCGCAGCGCCGCTCGATGCCCTTGCCGCCGAACTTCTCGTACATCGAGCCTTCGCCGAGCGGGTTGGGCGGCAGGATGACGGCGATCTCGCTCGAGGTGGTGATCAGCTCGAGCTTCCACGGGCTCTTGGCGTCGTTGAACGGCTTCACGGTGCCGCCGTACGCCGCGGCCAGGGCG
>CALMLJ010000319.1 GCA_937868025.1 uncultured Acidimicrobiaceae bacterium | reverse complement strand
CGGTGGAGCTCGGTGTTGATCGCCACGGCGAGGTCGCGGCCCCCGTCGGTCAGCTCGACCACGACGCGCCGACCGTCCTCGGGGTCCGGTGAACGGCGCAACCACCCGGCCTGTTCGAGGCGGTCGAGCGTCAGCGTCATGCCCCCGGTGGTCCGTCCGAGCGTGTCGGCGATCGCCGTCGGCGCGCTCCGCCCGTCGGGCGCGCCGCGGACCACCCCGAGCACGAGGTAGTCCGCCATCGTCAGGCCGTGGGCACCGGCGATGCCTTCGAGCACGCGGGTGACCGCGAGGTTGAGGCGGACGATGCCGCCGAGCAGCCCGTCGTCGGGGGGAGTGGCCACGGCCCGTCGCGTCAGACGCTGATGCCGAAGCGCTCGAGGCCGTAACAACGGATGGCGTTGCCGCGGAGGAACTCGTAGCACTCCTGCTCGTTCATGCCGGCGCCGGCGCAGAGCCGGTGGGCGACCGAGCGCGAGTGTGGCCACGTGCCGTCGGTGTGGGGGTAGTCGGTCTCGAAGAGGATGTGCTCGAGGCCGACGGCGTCGCGGCTCTTGAGGCCGTGCTGGTCGTCGAACACGCAGCCCCACACCCGGCCCTTCACGATCTCGCTCGGCATGCGGTCGAGCTGCACCCCGGCGGCAGCGCCCTCGGTGGCGACGATGTCCATGCGCTCGATCAGGTAGGGCATCCAGCCGATCTGGCTCTCGGCGAACGCGATCTTGAGCGTGGGGAAGCGGGACAGCGTGCCCGAGAAGATCCAGTCGGTGAGCGACCCCTGGGCGTTCTGCGAGCTGAGGGCCATCGAGACGCCGAGGGGCGCGTCGGGGCTGGTGGTCGGCATGGTCGACGACGAGCCGATGTGCATGCTGACGGTGGTGTCGCTCTCCTGGCAGGCGTCCCACAGGACGTCCCACTCGCCGCTGTGCATGGAGGCGAAGCCGAGCTTCGAGGGGTTCTCGGAGAAGGCGATCGCGTAGCTGCCCTTGGCGGCGCAACGACGGACCTCGGCGGCGGCGAGCGCCGGGTCCCACAGGGGCACGAGGGTGAGCGGGATGAGACGGCCGTTGGCGTCGGCGCCGCACCAGTCGTCGATCATCCAGTCGTTGTAGATCTGCAGGCACAGCAGGGCGAAGTCCTTGTCGTCGCGCTCGGCGAAGCCCTGGCCGGCGAACCGGGGGAACACATTGGGGTAGTTGATGGCGGCCTCGACGTGGTTGGCCGTCATGTCCTCGAGGCGCGCCGTCTTGTCGTAGGTGCCGGGACGGAAGTCCTCGTAGATCGCCGGGATGTTGATCTGCTCCTCGTCGGGGTAGCCGACGGCGGCGTGCAGGAGGCCGGTGGGCACAACGAGGTCGTCGAAGAGCCACAGGTCGCACAGCTTGCCGTCCTCGGCCCCACGGGTGAACCCGTAGTGCCCGCCCTTGAACTCGAGCGAGACCTTCTCGCGCACGACGCGGGGGCCGCGGTCGCGAAGGCTGGGCGGAAGCTGCTCCTGCCACAGCGTCCGGGGTTCGAGGATGTGGTCGTCGACCGAGATGATCTTCGGCAGGTCCTCGGCGGCCGGTGTCACGGAGGTGGGGATGTCGGTGGCGGTCATGTCGCTCCTCGTGGAAGTGGGTCGGATTCGGGTTCGGGTTCGGTCTCGGGGGTGCCCGCCGCGACCCAGTGGGTGCGCAGGTCGGTGAGCCAGGCGGGGTAGTCGAGCTCGACGTCGGGCAGGGGTGTGGCGCCGTGCTCGGCGAGGGCGGCATCGAACTGCTCGGGAGCGTCGCCCCACGATCGGGGGTCGCCCATCATGACCTCGAACATCACGGCGCCCTCGTCGCCGGCGCGCACCGGCCCGAACGCGGCGCCGAGCGGTAGCTCGATGTGGGTGCCGGCCGGGCACCAGCGATCACCGAACCAGGCGCCGCCGTCGATGACGAAGACGAGGTGGGGGCTGAAGTGGCCGTGGCGACGCACGATCATGCCGGGGTCGTATTTGGCGTACAGCGACAGGTACTGGGGGTCGGGCGAGAACGCGAGCCATTTCTCCCAGACGGCGGCCTCGGAGCCGTCGGCGTTGCGCTGTCGGCGCACCTGCTGCCAGGGCACGTCGGCGTCGTCGAGCGAGCGGAAGGTGGGCTCGAGACCCGGGACCCGGGGGTC
>CALMLJ010000318.1 GCA_937868025.1 uncultured Acidimicrobiaceae bacterium | reverse complement strand
CCGAGTACGAGATGCCACCGATGGTCGATCTGTGGGAGGACGTCGGCGCGGTGCGATGCCCGTACCTGCTCGTCCGGGGTGGGGTGTCGCCGGTGGTCGACGACGACGATGTGGCCGAGCTGTTGCGCCGGCAGCCCGCCGCGGCCGTCGTGGTGGTGCCCGACGCCGGTCATTCGGTTCAGGGAGACGACCCGTTGCGCCTGGCCGAGCTGATCGAAGGGGTGCTCAGCCCAGGGGGCTGACCGTCACCGGAATCGCGTTCAGGCGGGCGTTGCCCGAGAGCGGGTCGATGACGTCGTCGGTGGTCAGGACGTTGCTGTTGACCCCGCCGGTCGTTGCAGCGACGGCGCCTCGTGTGCCGGCGACGCCGTGACCCCAACCGTGGGGGAGGCTGACGGTGCCCGGCGCGACTTCGTCGGTGATCTCCACGAGCACGGTGAGCTCGCCCGCCGCTGACGCCACGCGCGCCCGGCCACCGTCGATGACTCCGGCGCCGTCGGCGTCGAGCGGGTGCAGCTGCAGCGTGCATCGCTCCTTGCCCTTCACGAGCACGCCGATGTTGTGCATCCACGAGTTGTTCGAGCGGAGGTGACGGCGCCCCACGAGCAGCAGGCCGTCGGGCGGAGTGGTGTCCAGGAGCGAGGCGAGGCGGGCAACGTCGGCGAGCAGCGGGGGAGCGGCGAGCTCGACGAGCCCCGAGGCGGTACGGACGACCTCGTCGAGCCGAGGTTCGAGCGGACCGAGATCGATGCCGTGGGGGTGCGATCGGAGCGCGTCGATGTCGAGATCGGCGTAGGGGCCGGTCTGCACCATCAGGTCGAGGATCGCCTCGATCGGCGGCAGGTCGGCGCGTTCGGCCGCAGCCGCCTCGGGATCGAGGCCGGCCTGCTGGGCGAGCCCGGCGACCATCATGGAGTGGACGATGGACGGGTCGGCGTCGGCGCCCATGCCCGACGCGATGAGGATGAGCTTGGCAACGATGTCGTGCTCGTCCATGCCCGGCTCGGTCGGATGGTCGGCAGGGTGGAGTGGCGGGCTGTAGTTGACGACGTTGCGGACCGAGAGGCCGTAGAACGCCAGGTCGAAGTGCGGCTTGGCGAGCGGTGACGGGGAGGGGAGGATCACGTCGGCGTGTCGGGTCGTCTCGTTGACGTAGATGTCGACCGACACCATGAACTCGAGCGATGCCAGCGCTGCGTCGAGGCGCTCGGAGTCGGGGCACGAGCGAACCGGGTTGCCGCTCGACGTGATCAGTGCCCGCACCTTGCCGGGCCCATCGGTTTCGATTTCCTCGGCGAGCGCGGCGACGGGCATCTCGCCGCGCACTTCGGGGTGCCCGCCGACTCGCGACGTCCACCGGCCGGTGGAGAACCCGCGACCGCCCGGCCGCGGTTCGCCGGCGGCCCGTGGCTTCGCCGGTCGACCGTGCGCCGGGCGGGGGAACATCGCGCCACCGGGCCGGTCGAGGTTGCCGGTCACGGTGCTCAGCACATCGGCGAGCCAGGACGCCAGCGTTCCGAACTCGGTGGTGTGGGTGCCGATCCGTCCGTAGCAGACGGCCGTCGGGGCCTCGGCGAACTCCCGAGCGATTCGGCGGGTCGTCTCTGCCGGCACTCGCGTGTGGGTGGCCACCGCCTCGGCGGTGAACGGCTCGAGAGCGGTGAGCACTCGGTCGACGCCATCGATATCGTCGGCCGCCACTCCCACGTCGACGAGACCGGCAATCCGGATCTCGTTGATGAGCGCCGCCAGCCACAATGCGTCGGAGCCCGGACGGATGGCGATGTGCTCGTCGGCGGCGTCGGCGCTCTTGGTCCGGCGTGGATCGACGACGACGATACGGCCGCCGCGCTCGCGAATGGCGGCCATGCGCCCAGGGAAGTCGGGCGCGGTACACAGGCTGCCGTTGGACTCGAAGGGGTTCGCACCCAGCATGAGGAGGTAGTCGGTGCGGTCGAGATCGGGCACGGGAATCGCCCCGGCATTGCCGAACAGATAGCCCGACGAGACGTGCTTGGGCATCTGGTCGACCGTCGACGCCGAGTAGAGGTTCTTCGAACCGAACGCCTTCACGAGCTGGCCACCGAACAGCGTGCCGGCCAGCGTGTGGGCGTTGGGGTTGCCCAGGTACAGCGCAACTGCGTCACGGTCACCGTCGGCCCAGATGCGACCGAGGCCGTCGGCGACCGCGTCGAACGCCTCGGCCCACGAGGCCTCCACGAACTCCCCGTCGCGCTTGACGAGCGGAGTGCGCACGCGGTCGGGATCGCCGTGGAGCTGCTTGAGCGTGGATCCCTTCGGGCAGATGAACCCCTTCGAGAACACGTCGTCACGGTCACCGCGGATTCGGGTGATCGCACCGTCGTCGTCGGTTGTGATCTCGAGACCGCAGGTGGCCTCGCAGAGCGGGCAGGTCCTGAAATGAACTGGCATGTGTCCCCCCG
>CALMLJ010000317.1 GCA_937868025.1 uncultured Acidimicrobiaceae bacterium | reverse complement strand
TGGCTGCTCGACGAACCCCACGCCGGCCTCGACACGGTGGGCCGTGACCTCGTGGACCGCCTCATCGGCGACGCCGCGGCTGCCGGCGCGACCGTGCTGTTCGCGTCACACGACCTCGAACGCGCCGACGCGGTGGCCGACCGCACCGTCAGCATCGTGGGCGGCGCCGTCGCCGAGGACACCGGGCCACGGCCCGCCGATCGCACGGGGGCCGACGATGTGGCATGACGTCTGGCTCGTCTGTCGCAAGGACCTCCGGATCGAGGCGCGGACACGGGTGACGCTCAACCACGTCGCCCCGTTCGTCCTGACCGTGGTGATGTTGTTCGCGTTCGCCCTCGACGCCGACACGACCCTGCTGCGCCGGGCGACGGGGGGCCTCTTCTGGGTCACGGTCCTGTTCGCCGCGAATGCGATCGCCCAGCGCTCGGCGTCGGTCGACCGCCCCGACGGCCTGCCCGACGCCCTCCGCCTCAGCAACCTGTCGCCTGCCGGGATGTTCCTCGGCAAGACCTTGTCGCTGTTCCTCCAACTCACCGCGACCGAGCTCGTGCTCGCGGTCGCCATGGTGTTGATGTACGACGTCAGGCTCCGTGGGATCGCCTTGATCCTCGCTTCGATTCCGCTCGGCACGCTCGCGATCGCTGCGGTCGGTTCGGTCTACGGACCCCTCGCCGCGGGGCTGCAGGGGCGGGAGTCCATCCTGCCCCTCCTGATGCTCCCGGCCCTCGCTCCGGTGCTCCTGGCGGCGACGAACGCGTTCGGTGTGGCGTTCGGCACCACGGTCGGCCCTGGCTGGCGGTGGGTGGTGATGTTGGGCATGCTGGGAGCGATATATGTCGCCGCCGGAACGGCGACGTCGGCGGCGCTGCTGGAGGAGACATGAGGATCCTCGGGCAGTGCCTCGAACGGAACGAGTGCCGATGACCGATCAGACCTCCGCGGCTCCCGCCGGGACGGCCGACACCGCCAAGCCCGTCGCCATGTCGACGTCGTCGCGAGGCACGAAGGCGCTCGGCCTGCTCACGCTCGTGAGCGCGGTGTTCACGATCCTCTACTCGTTCTGGTTCTCGAAGGCCGACGTCGAGCTGGGCAACACCGTCCGCATCCTCTACGTGCACGTGCCCACCGTGTCGATCGCCTATCTCTGCATGCTGGTCAACGCCGGGGCGAGTGCGTTCTACCTGTGGAAGCGCACGGCGTTCCCCGACCTGCTCGCCGCCGCCACCGGCGAGATCGGTGTGCTCCTCCTCGGCCTCACGATCCTCGCCGGGATGATGTGGGGCAAGCCGACGTGGGGCACGTTCTGGGAGTGGGGCGACCCCCGCCTGACCTCGACGCTGCTGCTCTTCCTCATGTACCTCGGCTACGTGACGGTACGGAACATCCCGGCGCCGCGTTCCGCCCGCAATACCCGCTCGGCGGTCATCGGCATCATCTCCGCGCTGCTCATCTACCCGGTCAAGATGTCGACGGAGTGGTGGGGCTCGCTCCACCAGGGCCGCACCATCTCGGCACCGGGCGCGTCGAAGATCCACGGTGCTCAGGAGTTCGCGCTCTACTCGGGCTTTCTGACGTTCATGCTCTTCGCGGCCTGGCTGACCATCCACCGGTTCCGGGTGGGTTGGCTGCAGGACCAGGCCGACGCGACCGAGCTCGACGCTGTCATCGCCGACCGTCGCGCCGAGGCCGGCGCCGAACAGTTCGGACTCGGGGAGGTCCATTGATGATCGCCCAACAGATCCAGAACGGCGAGGCCTGGACGTACGTGGGAATCACGTGGGGCGCCACCGCCGTGGTGCTCGGCGGGTACGTCCTGCTCATACTGCGGCGGGGCAAGGCCCTCTCGAAGCGGGTCCCGGAGGACAAACGCCGATGGATGTGAGCTCGATCGACGATCCCGAGTCCGTCGACGCCGGACCGCTCGACCTCACACCCCGTTCGGCTCCGACCGCGTCGTCGGGTCCGGCGGTCCGCCGACGCAAGATCGTGCCGATCGTGCTCGGCGTGGTGGTCGTGGCCGCCATCGCGGTGCTGCTGATCACCCAGCTCGCCGGCGCGGCGACGTACTTCTACAACGTCGACGACGCCGTCGCGAAGAAGGCCGACATCGGCGACAAGCGCATTCGGCTGCAGGGCAACGTGATCAAGGGGTCCGAGGTCGGTCGAACCCAGGACAGTGTCCAGGGCTACGTCATCGCGTACAACGGCGTGCAGGTCGAGGTCGAGCAGTCGGGCGACGTTCCCGACCTGTTCGGACCGTCGATCCCCGTCGTCATCGAGGGCCGCTTCAAGGGCGACCTCTTCCTGAGCGACCGCGTGCTGGTCAAGCACGACGAGACCTACGACGAGGACAACTCCGACCGCATCAAGGATGCGGAGCGGGACGCGGAGAAGAACGTGTCGTCAACCACGATCCCGACCCCCTGAGCTCGGCTGTGTCCGTCGCCCTCGGAAATGCCGCCATCACCCTGGGTCTGGTCGCCTGCATCATCGGCGTCGGAACACTCGTCCTCGGCATTCGTCGGGGCGACGAGAAGCTGCTGATCTGGTCGCGACCGGTGTCGACCGTGGCGCTCGTCGCAGCGGTCGCCGCCGTCGGAGTGATGCAGATCGCGCTCCTCACCAACGACACGTCGGTGAAGTACGTCGCCGACGAGGGTTCGAAGCGGACGCCGTTTCCGTTCGACGTCGCGACGATGTGGTCGGCCCTCGAAGGGTCAATCCTGCTGTGGGGACTGCTGTTGACGATCTTCACGGCGGCGGTCGCCGCGAAGTTCCGTCGCCGGCTCACCGACCCGCTCGTCGCGTGGGCGATGGTCGTGATGCTGACGGTCACCGGGTTCTTCTTCACCCTGATGCTGGCCGTCGCCCCGGTGTTCCGCTCGTTCGACGCACCCGTCGGCTTCGACGGCCCCGGCCCCAACCCGCTGTTGCAGAACCACATCCTGGTCGCCTTCCACCCGCCGCTGTTGTACCTGGGCTACGTCGGGTTCACGGTGCCGTTCGCGTTCGCGATCGCCGCCCTCGTCACCGGTCGCGTCGGTGAGGGCTGGCTGGCCGAGACCCGCCGGTGGACGCTCTTCGCCTGGGGCTTCCTCACCGCGGGCATCGTCCTCGGCGCCTGGTGGAGCTACGAGGTATCGGGATGGGGCGGCTACTGGGCGTGGGACCCGGTCGAGAACGCGTCGATCCTGCCGTGGCTCACGGGCACGGCGTACATCCACTCGGTCATGGTGCAGGAACGTCGCGGCATGCTCCGGGTGTGGAACCTGACCCTCGTGGTCGCAACGTTCAGTCTCACGATTCTCGGCACGTTCCTGGCGCGATCGGGCGTCGTGGAATCGGTGCACGCGTTCTCGAGCGGCTCGATCGGCCCGACGCTGCTCGGGTTCTTCGCCTTCATCGTCGTCGCCTCGATCGGGCTGATCGGGTGGCGCGGCGACCGGCTGCGGTCGCCCGGAGCGATCGACTCGCCGCTGTCACGCGAAGGAGCGTTCCTCGCCAACAACGTGCTGCTCGGTGCGTTCGCGTTCGTGATCCTCCTGGGCACGGTGTTCCCCTTGATCGTCGAGGCGGTGAACAACGACCGGATGTCGGTCGGCGCCCCGTTCTTCGACCGAATGGCGATCCCGATCGGGCTCGTCCTGCTCTTCCTCATGGCGGTCGCTCCGGTGCTGCCGTGGCGGTCGGCGAGCACCGACCTGTTGTCCAAACGTCTGTGGTGGCCGTTGTGGGCATCGGTGGTCGCGCTCGGGTTCGCCGTGGCCGTGGGTGCCCGCGGCGTCACCTCACTGCTGGGCTTCTGGCTCGCCGGGTTCGCTGCCGGCTCGGTCGCCCGCCAACTCACGCTCGCCACCCGTCGCCAGGGTTGGCGTGGCCTCGTGGGGCGGGCCAACGGCGGCATGGTCGTGCACCTCGGTGTGCTGATCATCTCGGTGGCGCTCGTCGCCAGCCAGTCGTACACCAAGCAGGGCGAGTTCACGCTGGAGCGTGGCGAGACGGTGCGGGTCGGTGGACACACGTTCGAGTACCTGTCGAGCAGCGTCGTCGAGCTGTCCAACCGCCGTGAGCTCCGAAGCAAGATCCGCATCGACGGCGAGGACGTCTTCGAGCCGTCGATGAACCAGTACCTCTCGACGGGCATGTCGATCGCCCGTCCGTCGGTGAAGGTGACGCCGACGACCGACCTCTACCTCAGCATCACCCGCCCGGCGAGCGCCGACCGACCCGACATCCGCGTGCGCATCGTGGTCGAGCCGCTCATCGTGTGGCTGTGGATCGGCGGCTTCGTGATGGTGGCCGGGACCGTGCTGTCGGCCTTCCCGGGACGCGGTCGGCGCAACCCGCTCGATCCGGTGTCGAGCCCGATCGGTCACGACCGAGACCCCGAGCCCGTCGCGGCCGACGAACCCGAACCCGAACCCGACGCGGACGTCGACACCGAGCCCGAGGGGGTGCCGGTGTGAAGCACCGCTCGGCGCTCATCGCCGGCGTCGTCGGTCTGGTGGCCGTGGCACTCATCGTCCTGTTCCTGACGGCGGACATCGACGGCAACCCGCTCGACACCGACACCAACCAGCTGGTCGGCAAGCCGGCGCCGGCGATCGACGCCACCGACACCGAGGGCCGGCCGTTCGCCGTGTCCGACTATCGCGGCCGCTGGCTCCTGGTGAACTTCTTCGCCACCTGGTGTGCCCCCTGCATCAAGGAGCACCCCGAGCTGGTGGCGTTCAGCGAGGCGCACTCACGCCTCGGCGACGCCTCGGTGGTGAGTGTCGCCTACAACGACGAGCCCGATCTCGTCAACGAGTTCTTCGAGCGCAACGGCGGTGACTGGGCCGTCATCGCCGACGACAAGAGCGACTTCTCGATCGACTACGCCGTCGTCGGCCTGCCCGAGTCCTACCTGGTCGACCCCGACGGGATCATCGTGCACAAGTTCATCGGCGGCATCACCAAGGCCGAGGTCGAGGCCGTAATGGCCGACCAGGGCCCGGCGACGACGACCACGGTGGCACCGTCGTGATGAACGGTCCCGCATCCCGGCGTACCCGGTTGCTCGGGTGGGCGGGGGCGCTCGTTGCGGTTGTGGTCCTCGTGGGCCTCGGCGCCCGTACGACCCCGACCTCGGGCACCTCCGAAGACCGCGTCTACGCGCTCGCCGGCCAGATGAAGTGTCTGCAGTGCCTGGGCGAATCGGTCGCCGGATCCCAGGCCGACATCGCCGTGAAGATGCGCACCGAGATTCGTGCCCAGATGCGCAAGGGCCGGACCGATGACGAGATCCTGAGTTCGTTCGCCGACACCTACGGCCAGCGGGTGCTGCTCAATCCGTCCGGCGACGGCGTGGCCTCGCTCGTGTGGGTGATCCCGGTCGTGATCGCCGGTCTCGGAACCGTCGGGTTGGCGCTGGCCTTCGCTCGCTGGCGGCGCCAGCGCAACGACGCCGGGACGACCGAGGTGACCGACGAGGACCGCGCCCTCGTCGACGCCGCCCTCGCCGACGGAGCCAACGGTGGCTGACGCCGAGGTACCGCAGCGTACGAAGCCTTCGACGGACGAGGGAGCGAGCCCGGGCAGAGGTGGCCGACGCAACCAGGTGAATCTCGATGAGTTGGCGCGCCGCACCGAGGAGCGCGACTTCCTGCTGGCCTCGATCGCCGACCTCGATCGTGAGCACGCGGCCGGAGACGTCGATCCCGACGACTACGACGAACTCCGCCGCGGCTACGTCGCCCGGGCCGCCGAGGCCATCCGGGCGGTCGACGCCGATGAGGCCACACTGCGCAGTCAGCGCGATGCCCGACCCCCGCGCCGCGGCCGGGCGTTGATCTGGGTCGGCGGAGTGGCCGTGTTCACCGTCGTCGCCGGCGTGCTGCTCGCCAACGCGCTGGGTTCACGTGGCCAGGGTGCCGGTCTCACCGGCACCGGATCCATGCCCGGCGATCAGGCCAGCACCTGCCGATCGCTGAGCATGAGCAAGCCGGCCGAGGGCATCACCTGCTACGACAAGGTCCTCGAGGACCAACCCGACGACGTGGACGCACTCACCTATCAGGGCTGGGCCAAGGTCCGGTCCGGCGACGTCGAAGGCGGCTCGGCCCAGTTCGATCGGGTCATCGAGCTCGACCCGGGCTTCGCCGACGTCCACGTCTTCAAGGCATCCGTCCTGAAGAACGCCGGCGACTTCGTGGGGGCCAAGGCCGAGCTCGACCGGGTGTATGCGCTCAACCCGTCGCCCATCGTCACGTCCACGCTCGAACAGATGGGCCTCGACACCGAGATCGCAGTCGGCCTGCTCCCCGCCGACGTGCAGGCGTGTTGGAAGGACGAGAAGGCGGCGCTCGACGCGACGGTTGCCGTCACCTCGAAGGCCGATGCGGAGATCGACCGGTCGGCGTACGCCGGAGCGCTTGCCGACGTGGCCCTGTCGGCCAAGTGCCTCGACACGGTGCTCGCGGGCCGCCCGACCGACGCCGACGCCCTGGTGCTCCGATCGCTCGCCGTGGGCGTCCTCGGACTGATCGACGGCTCGACCTACGACGCGGCGGAGGCCGACGCCACCGCGGCGCTTGCCGCCCGCGACGGCGATCCGGCGGCCTTGCTGTTGCGGGCGTTGTGGCGCGACAACCTCGGCAACGTCGAGGGTGCAGCGGCCGATCTCGACGCGCTCGGCGACCAGCGGGTGTCGCCGCTCGTGACTGCGTATGTCGAGGTGGCGCCGGTCCGGGCCCAGGTCGAGGCCGACCGCGCCGCGGCCCGGTCGACGACCACGACGCGTTGAGCCGTCGTCACCCCTCCACCTCCCCCTAGATTCATCCCCCATGAAGATCCTCGTGGTAGGTGCCGGGGGAGTGGGCGCTGCGTTCGCGGCGATCGCTTCCCGTCGTTCGTTCTTCGAGCAGCTCGTGCTGGCCGACATCGACGTCTCCCGCGCCCAGCGCACGGTCGACCGCCTCGGCGACCCGCGCGTGACTGCGATCTCGCTCGACGCCTCCGACGCGACGTCGGTCGCCGCGGCGATCGGTGCGCACGGCTCCACGATCGTGCTCAACGCGGCCGACCCCCGGTTCGTCGTGCCGATCTTCGACGGTTGCTTCGCCGCCGGGGCGACCTATCTCGACATGGCCATGTCGCTGTCGCACCCGCACCCGAGCGATCCCTACGCCCAGGTCGGCGAGAAGCTCGGTGACTACCAGTTCGACCGGTCGTCCCAGTGGGAGGAGCGGGGCCTCCTGGCCCTCGGCGGCATGGGTGTCGAGCCGGGGCTGGCCGACGTGTTCGCCCGCTACGCCGCCGACCACCTCTTCAGCGCGATCGACGAGGTCGGGGTTCGCGACGGTTCGAACATGGTGGTGAAGGGTTACGACTTCGCCCCGACGTTCTCGATCTGGACGACCATCGAGGAGTGCCTGAACCCGCCGGTCATCTGGGAGAAGGAGCGGGGCTGGTTCACGACCGAACCGTTCTCCGAGCCCGAGGTGTTCGTGTTCCCCGAGGGCATCGGCCCCGTCGAGTGCGTCAACGTCGAGCACGAGGAGGTGCTGTTGGTCCCGCGCTGGGTCGACTGCAACCGGGTCACGTTCAAGTACGGCCTGGGCGACGAGTTCATCGACGTGTTGCGCACGCTCCACAAGCTCGGCCTCGACTCGACGGACCCGGTGTCGGTCCGCGGGCAGCAGGTCTCGCCGCGTGACGTGGTCGCCGCGTGCCTCCCGAACCCGGCCGACCTGACCGACGAGATCGAGGGCAAGACCTGCGCCGGCACCTGGGTCACCGGCACGGGTACCGACGGCAACCCGCTCGAGGTGTACCTGTACCACGTGGCCGACAACGCCGAGACGCTGGCACGCGACGGCGCGCAGGCCGTCGTGTGGCAGACCGCGCTGTTCCCGGTCGTGGCGATGGAGCTCATCGCCGCGGGGGTCTGGAGCGGCGCCGGGGTGAAGGGGCCCGAAGCGTTCGACGCCGTCCCGTTCCTCGACATGGTGAAGGACGACTACGAGTCGCCCTGGGGGCTCGAGATCCGCTGAGGCCGGTCAGGCGTCGTCGGCGTTCAGCCGTTCAGCCGTTCAGCCGTTCAGGCGTTCATCGCTCGGACCAGCTCCACGATCTCGTCGGGCGCCTTCGACGGCGACCCGGCATCGACGGGAGGTTGGGGGTCGTACTCGATGCCGAGCTGGATCGCCTGCGCCACCTCGACGCCGGCCAGCTCGATCACGAGCCGCAACGCCATGTCGATGCCGGCCGAGACGCCGGCGCCCGTGATGACCTTGCCGCGCACGACGACGCGCTCCTCGGTCGGATGCGCCCCGAACTCGGCGAGTTGTTCGTAGGCGATCCAGTGGGTGGTGGCGTCGAGGCCGTCGAGCACGCCCGCCGCCCCGAGGATGAGGGCGCCGGTGCAGACCGACGTCGTCCACGTCGTGGCGGGGTGTGCCGACCGCACCCATTCGACGAGGGGGTTGCCGGCCGCGGCCATCGACCGGGTGACGACGCCACCGGGCACCACGATCACGTCGGGCGAGGCGACCTCGTCGTAGGTGTGCTCGATCTCGACGTGCAGCAGCCCCTTGTCGTCGGTCAGGCGACCGCGCTCCGCGCCGACCAGGACGACCTCGGCGCCCGGCAGCCACGTCAGCACCTGATAGGGGCCGATGGCGTCGAGCATGGTCATCCCGGGAAACATGGCGATGGCGATCTGGGTCATGTCGTGTGGTCCTTCTTGAAATGGGATCGGTAGGACGCGGGAGTCGTGGCCAGGCGTCGCTCGAACAACCGGTGCAGCGTCGAGGCGTCGCCGACTCCACACCGATGGGCGACCTCGGCGACCGTCAGATCGGTCGTCTCGAGGAGCGTGCGTGCCAGGTCGACGCGGCACGACTCGACGTACCGGGCCGGTGTCGTCCCCACCTGTTCGCGGAACAGCCGGGCGAAGTGGCGTGGACTCATGGATGCGACGCTCGCCAGCGTCTCGACGGAGCAATCGATCGACGGGTCGGCGGCGATCCGGTCCTGAACGATGCGAATCTCGTCGCGTCGCGCCGTCCCCGAGCTGACCGGGGTCGAGAACTGCGACTGCCCGCCGGAGCGGCGCAGGTACAGGACCAGCCACTGGGCGACCTGGCGGGCGATCTCGTCGTCGTGGTCAGCGGCGACCATCGCGAGGGCGAGGTCCATCCCGGCGCTGACGCCGGCCGACGTCCAGGTCTCGCCGTCGCGGGTGTAGATGAGGTCACACTGCACGTCGACCTCGGGATGCTTCGCTGCGAGCCGGTCCGCCGAGGCCCAGTGGGTCGTGGCCCGTTTCCCGTCGAGGAGCCCGGTCGCCGCCAGGACGAAGGCGCCGGTACAGACCGAGCCGACGCGTCGGGTGACCTCGGCGACGCCGCGGAAGCGGGTCAGGAACTCGGGGTCGGCGCTCGTCTCATGGCTGCCCCTGCCACCGGCGACCAGGAGCGTGTCGGGAGGGTCGGCCAGCAGTTCGTCGAGGCTCCAGGTCGCTCCGAGTTCGATGCCGCTGGAGCAGCGCACCGGGTGCCCGTCGATCGTGGCGACCCCGATGTCGTAGCCGGGGCGCTCGGCGCTGCGCAGCACGTTGTCGGCGGCGCTGAACACCTCGAGCGGGCCGCAGATGTCGAGCGAGTGCGCCTTGGCGAACGCGACGACGGCCACGCGACGCGTCGACGGGGCTCGGTGGTGGGGCATGGCCCCATCCTCCGTCAGCAACCCGACGTCTGCAATGACGAGGATCTTGCACTTTCAGCCATGCCCCTGATGTTTCGCGGGAAGTTGTCCCCGACAGGTGGGGACAACTTCCCGCAAAACCGGGGGGTGGGGCGGGCGATTACGGGACGGGGACGGTGAGGTCGCGATAGGCGACGATGCCCTTCAGCACATCGCCCAGCGCCGCCTGGAGCTCGTCGGTCGCCTGGGCGAACTTGGCCTTCACCCCGGCCGGGTCGGCGTTGAACGAGTCGGGGGTGATGCCGCTGACGAGCGCGGCGGCGGCATCGACGTGCGCCTTGGCCGAGACCTGGAGCGCCTCGATCGCCGACGTATCGGCGCCGGCCGCCTTCTTCTCGGCGATCAGCGGGTCGAACTTGTCGAAGGCGTTGCCGAACTCGTCGATGCGTACCGAGGCGAACAGCTGCGGGATGACGACGGCGTACACGCGGTTGTCGGCGTAGATCGCCGAGCAGGCCGCCTTGATGCCGGCCTTGCCCTTCGCGTTGTTCACGGCGGGCCGGTTCACGTTCACCAGGTTCGCCTGCACCCCGTCGATGCCGGCGATCTGCGCCGCCTTCTGATCGGCCGTGAGGCGCTTGACCTTCGCGATGCGCTGCTCGGAGATGTCGAGGATGAAGAGACGCTCGTCGATCGCCTGGTTGCACTTGGCCTTCGTGTAGGTCGCGACTGGCCCGCTCGTCGATGCTCCGGCGGGAGCGACGGCGACGAGGCCAAGGCTCGCAGCGGTGAGCGAGGCGACAGCAGCGAGCCGAACGGTGGTCTTCATGGGAACTCCTTGGGGTGGTGGGTACAGGTCAGTTATCGGCCCGACCTGTTAGGAAGATGTGAGCTCGAGATGAGGGAGTCGAAGGACGATGACGGTACGGATCGGTGGGGGACAGGGCTTCTACGGTGACGGGCACCTCCCCGTCGCAGCGTTGCTGGCCGACGGCATCGACTACCTGGTGTGCGAGGCCCTGGCCGAGCTGACGTTGGCGATCCTGCAGAAGGATCGCCAACGCGACGAGTCGCTCGGCTACACCCGCGACCTCCCCCTCTATGTTGCCGCCGCGATCGGCGACATCCTCGGGGGGCGAACGAAGCTGATCACCAACGCCGGCGGCATCAACCCGATCGGCGCCGGTCGGGCCGTGGTCGGCGCGCTCGCGGCCCACGGGGTCACCGGGGTGAAGGTCGCCACCATCGTGGGCGACGACATTCGTCCGCACGCCGAACCGCTCGGCCTGGCCGCCGACACCCTGTTCGCCAACGCCTATCTCGGCGCCCGCCCCATCGTCGAAGCCCTCGAGCGCGGTGCCGACATCGTGATCGGCGGTCGCATCGCCGACGCATCGCTGTTCCTCGCCCCGCTCATCCACGAGTTCGGCTGGTCGCCCGACGACTGGGACCGCCTCGCCGCCGGCGTCGCCGGCGGGCACCTCCTCGAGTGCTCCGGGCAGGTCACCGGCGGCAACTACTCCGGCGATTGGTGGAACGGCCTCGATCCCGCATCGATCGGCTTCCCGATCGGCGAGTTCGAACCCGACGGCTCCTTCGTCGTCACCAAGCCGGCCGGGTCGAGTGGTCGGGTCACGTTCGACACCGTGCGCGAGCAGCTCCTCTACGAGGTGCAGGACCCGACCGCGTACCTCAACCCCGACGTGACCGTCGACCTGGCCTCGGCGCACCTCGACGATCTGGGCAACGACCGGGTGAGGGTCAGCGGCGTCCGGGGCGCAGCGGCCCCGGCCACCTACAAGGGCCTCGAGTGCACGCCCGGCGGATGGTCGAACGAGTTGCGCGCCACCTACGGATGGCCCGATGCCGAGGCCAAGGCCCGGGCGGCGGTGGCCTACCTCCGCGGCCGCGCCGCTGCCATCGGTATGGACGTCAAGGAGTGGCACGAGGAGTACTTCGGTGTCGACGCATTCGGTGGGCCGACGGTGCCCGCCGCTCCGGCCGGCTGGGAACCTCCCGAGGTGATCGCTCGCCTGGCCTGGCGCTGCGACACCGCCGAGGAGGCAGGGCGTCTCGGCCGCGAGGCCGGTCTCCTCGGCCTGTCCGGGCCGCCCATGATCGCCGGAGCCGGTCGGGCCCGCGACGGCAAGCCGTCCCAGTTGTTGTCGCTCCGGGCCCTGGCCGTGGATCGCGCGCTGGTCGACGCTCAGGTGCGCGTCGAGATCACCGAGGTCTGACCGTCGATCAGCGCATCGGTTCGTAGGTGCCGGTGGCGAAGCGCTCGCCATCCCACTCGAGCGACCAGAGCGATCCCTTCGAGCATCCGGCCTTGCCCGGCACCTCCATGCCCCGGCCCTTGGCGCGCCGGACGAGCTCGGGGATCACGTCGCCGTGGGAGCACAGCACAGCGACCTCATCGTGTTCGACGAGCGCTTCCAGGAGCGCCCACGACTCCTCGATGTCGGTGCCCTCGAACAGCCGGGCGTCGATGTCGACAGCGAGGCCGAGCGACGACGCCAACGGCTCGACCGTCTCGACGCACCGTGCCGCGGGGCTCGCCACGACGGCCGTGATCTCCAGGCCGGACAAGCGCTCGGCGAGCTGCACGGCCTGGCGGAGTCCGACGGCGTCGAGATGGCGTTCGTTGTCGGCGGGGTCGGCGTCGTCGCGGACACCGGCCGAGCCGTGCCGGACCAGGTACAGCATCACGACCAAGACGCTAGCGCCGGCCCACGCGGCTCCGGACCGACGTCGGGTGATCCTGCCTCTTGGGAGTCGACAGCCGATTCGCTAGCTTTCGGGACGGCAGGATCGCGGGGGTGGACCGCCGGAGTCGAGGGGGAGCGATGCGGGGAACACGACGGATGATCGCCACGACCGCCCTTGCCGCCGTGGCCGTGCTGGCCAGCGGTTGTCCCGCCGAGCCGACGGGGCCGACGGACCCCACCGGCCCGGTCTGGACACCGCACCACGCCGGCGGCCCGGCGGTCGGCGGCGCCACGCCCTGGGCGATCGCGATCGGCACGACCGACGACTGGTACGCCCAACTCGATGTCGGCTTCCCGCTCACGGCGCCGCCCACGGTGTCGGTGTTCCCCCGCACGGGCCCCGACGGCCACTCGCTCGGCGCTCCGCAGACGTTCACCGCCAACATGATCGGACTCGGGGCCGGGGTCCTCAGCGAGCATCTGCTCCTGACCGGCGGCGACCCGGCGTCGGGGTCGACCGCCTTGCAGTTCCTCGCCGAGACCGGTGGGACGTGGAGCATCGCCGGCTCCTTCTCCCTCGAGTCGGGCGAGACGATTCGCGGCATGACCGACGACGCGCTCGTCACCCACGCCTTCGGCGCCAGCGGGGCGGAAGTGCGGGTCTACACACTCACCCGCACGACGGGTTCGGTCACCGCGACGCTGACGCAGACCTTGCGTCCTCCGGCCGAGTGGGGCCCTGGCTACGGAACGTACTGGGGGAGCGTCGTCACCCTCGACGGTGGACTGCTCGCCGTCCACGCCCACAACGACAGCATCGGCGTGCCCGACCGGGTCGGCGTCTACCAGTCGTCGGCCGGGTCGTTCGGCCTCGTCGCCACGCTCGAACGCCCCGAGTTCGGTGCGTTCGGCATCAGGCTCGCGATCGACGATCAACCGGCGGTCGACCGCCTGGTCATCGGCGGGTATCCCACCGGCTCCGCCGAGGCGGTGTTCGCCGAGTACACGTCGACCGCCGGCGGCACGTGGGCCGCGGTGAGCACGATCGAGCCGCCCGCCGCCGTTCCCGGCGCTGCCGTCGGCCAGACGTTCGGCCAGGGCGTGGCGCTCGACGGCGACGTGCTGGTGGTGACCGCCGTCGACGAACCCATGGCGACACCCGGACCGGGCGGCGCCGCCCGCGTCGAGTACCGCCCGCTCGTCTACCGGCTCGGAGCCGGTGGGTGGGAGTACGAGGCGACGCTCAGCGTGCTGTCATCACCCGTCGACACCGACGGGCTCAACCGGGGCCTGATGTCGATGGTCGTCGCTGATCACCACATCGTGGGCACCAACGGGGTGTCGTTGCCCGGGGGATGCTCGTACTGCTTCGGCCTTCGCTTCGAGGCGTGGCGCTGGGACCGCACCCCTGCCTGACCCGATCCCGGTCTGGCAGACTGCGCCCATGGCGCGACTGCAACTGCGGGACCTGTGTGGGGTTCGCTCGGGTGACAAGGGCGATATCAGCGATCTCTCGCTGTTCGCCGACGACGAGGCCGCGTACGAGGTGATCCGTTCGGAGGTCACGGCCGAGCGGGTCGCCGCCCACTTCGGCGACCTGGTGCACGGCGCCGTCGTTCGCCACGAGGTGCCCAATGTGTGGGCGCTGAAGTTCGTGATGGATCACGCCCTGGGTGGCGGCGGACCGCAGTCGCTGCGTGCGGACAACCTGGGCAAGACGCTGGGTGGTGCGCTGCTCCGCTTGGAGATCGACGTTCCCGACGACGTGGCCGCAGCGGCGCCGCGCAACGGTCGCCGCGCCCCGTTGCCGAACTGACATGGGCCCGGTGACGCGGTTCCGAGCCCACCCCGGTGCTCTCGCCGCGTGGATGGGAGCGCACGCGGTCGTCTGGACCGTCATCGCCCTCGCGCTCGGGTTCGTCGACTTCCTCGACAGCTGGAAGGTCGTGCTGCTGGGGGCATGGATCGGCGTTGCCCACGCGGTGTTGCAGTGGGCCACCACGAGCGTGATCGTCGTCGACGGGGTGCTGGTCAGCCGGAACTTCGGGTGGGTCCAGCGGGTGCCGATCGACGAGATCGAGCTGGTGCAGCGGGTGCGTCACCGCCGCTGGAGCGGCGTGATGCTGCAACTCCGGAGTGGTCAGGAGGTGACGCTCGCAGCGCCGCTGTCGTCGGTTCTCGCGCCGAACCCGCACTTCGAGGAGGACCTCAACCGCCTGTGCGCGAGCATCGCCTTCGGCGAGGTCAACGGCGAGTGACCGGCTCGCGCCGGAGCGACGTCCGCTGAGCACCGGTCGCGTCGAAGTTGGTCGGGTCGAGCCAGGCGACGAGTGCGGCGCGGCGACGGGGCCACTCGTCGTCGGTGATCGACAGCCAGTTCGTGTCCCGGCTGCGGCCCTTGTAGACCATCGCGTTTCGGAACGTGCCCTCGTAGGTGAACCCGAGCCGGTCGGCTGCCGCGTTGGACGGTCCGTTGAGCGAGTCGCACTTCCACTCGTAGCGGCGGTACCCGGCGGCGAAGGCGGCATCGGCCATGAGGAACATCGCCTCGGTCGCCGCGGTGGTTCGGGCGAGGGCAGGTGAGAAGCAGATTGCACCGATCTCGATCGAGCCGATGGGCGGTGCGATGCGCAGGTAGCTGGCTATGCCGACCGCTCGGTCGTCGACGACGATCGCGTAGGGGAGCTGATCGTCGGGCCGCCCCACGGCCTCGACGATGCGGGTGAGCTCGTCGACCGACTCCGGGCGTTCGAACGGCAGATACGTGAAGCTCCGGCCGTCGTCGGCGCGGTACTCCTCGAACAGCGTCGCGGAGTGGACCTCCGGTACGTATCGTTCGACCCGGCACGTGCGGCCGACCAGGGGTCGGCCGTCGGGCGCGGGCGGCGGTGTCCAGTCGCCGATCGGCGGGCCGATCGGATTGCCGAAGCGGTCGGTCCGCGGCGTCTCGTCGGTGGTCATGTTCGGCACGATAGGTGCCGGTCAGCCCCTGAGGCCTCGGAGTTCGCCGAGGACGCGGGGGAGCTCGGTGAGCAGTCGATCGATGTCGTCGTCGGTCGTCGACCAGCCCACCGAGACGCGGAGCGAGTGGTGGGCGTCGACGCCCATGGCCGCCAGCACCGGCGACGGTTCCAGCGCCTCCGACGAGCAGGAGTTGCCGGAGTGCACGGCGACACCGGCGCGGTCGAGGCCGATCAGGATCGGTTGTGGTTCGATGCCGGCGATCGCCAGGCACACGAGGTGCGGCATTCGATGCACCGGGTCGCCGAGCACGTCGACGCCCGGTTCGTTCGCGGCCCACCCGATGACCCGCTGCGTGAGGGCGGCCGTTCGCTCCGCCTCGGCGTCCAGTTCGAGGGTGGCCTCGTCGAGCGCCGCGGCGAAGCCGGCCATTCCGGCGAGGTTCTCGAGGCCGGCCCGACGGGCTCGTTCCTGGTCGGCGCCCGGGAGGAGCGGATCGAGGCGGACACCGCGGCGTACGAGCAACGCGCCGATGCCCGTCGGGCCTCCGAACTTGTGCGCCGTGACCGACATGAGATCGACGCCGGACTCGTCGAACGCGATGGGCACCCGGCCGATCGCCTGCGCGGCGTCGACGTGCAGCAGCACCCCGCGGGAGCGGCACTCGGCGGCGACGGTTGCCACCGGCTGCACGGTGCCGACCTCGTGGTTGGCCCACTGCAGGTGCACCACTGCGGTGTCGGGGCCGATCGCTGCGATCACGGCATCGGGGTCGACCCGACCGCCCCGGTCCACCCCGACCACGGTCGCCGGTCCGCGATCGGCCCAGGCCCGGACGGCGGAGTGCTCGACTGCGCTCACCACCGTGTGGGCGGCGGACGGGTCGGGCCCGCGCCGCGCCGCACCGTGGGCGGCCATGGCGATCGCCTCGGTGGCGCCGGAGCAGAAAACGACCTCACGGGGGCGCGCTCCCAGGGCGCTGGCGACCCGCTCGCGGGCGTGTTCGACGCCGTGTCGGGCGACGAGGCCCTCGTGGTGGGAGCGACCCGGGTCGCCGAGCTCGCCGCGGCTCGACTGGCGGAGCACCTCGGCCATCGCATCGGCAGCGACCGGGCGCAGCGGCGCGGTCGAGGCATGGTCGAGGTAGGCACGCGCCATGGTCGGCTAGCTGTCGATGTCGGTGATGCAGCGGGCGTCGCCCTTGGGCAGCGACGAGGAGAGGTCGACCGGCGTTTCGCCGTACAGCGCGCCGAGCATGCCCGAGACCATGCCGCGATCGACGGCGCAGATGACCGGATGCTCGATGACCGCTTCGCCGAACGGGCAGTGCTCGCTGACGATGCGGAGTTGGTCGCCGTGTTGCTCGGCTCGTGACGCGAACCCGTGGGCCGACAGTGCGTCGGCGACGGCGTGGAGCGCGGTGCGAACCGAACGTTGGCCGGCGGTCGTGTCGCCCATCGCGTCGGCCATCGCCCGGCCGTAGTCGACCCCCACCTGCTCGGCCAGCGCCGTCGCCCGCTCCTCGCCCAGCTCGGCGAGTGCACGGCCCAGGAGGTTGATGAGGATGTCGTCGTGGCGGACGGGCATCTCGAAGGGCATGTGGTCGCTGAGCACCCGGTACCGCTTGGACGGCCGGCCCGCTCCGCTGGCGCGGACCGTGGCGACCTCGAGGTACCCGCCGGCGGCGAGCTTGTCGAGGTGATGACGGGCGACGTTGGCGTGCAGTTCGAAGCGCTGGGCGACCTCGGACGCAGTCACGCCGTCGGCCGACTCGTGGGCGAAGAGGAAGATCTCGCGGCGGGTCGGGTCGCCGAACGCGGACGTGATCGCCGAGACGGCCGATGCGAAGTCGGTCGGGTTCAAGCGGTTCGTGATGTCCGGGGTCGGCGCCGTGGCCATGGGTCCAGGCTACCCGGCCCCTGACGCGTCGCCGGGTGCGCCGCCCCGAGCGCGGGTGACCGGTGACGAGCGGCACGACGGGCCTGTTCGCCGCTGGCCCGCCGAGTGTCGCAGAATGGGGACATGTCCTTGAACGAAACCGCTGTCATCGAGGCCCTCCGCCCGGTACAGGACCCCGAGTTGCACCGCTCCATCGTCGACCTCGGCATGGTGCGCGACGTGGTGGTCGACGGCACGAAGGTCGCACTCACCGTGGTGCTCACGATCCCCGGCTGCCCGCTCAAGGGCGAGATCACCGGCCGGGTCAACGAGGCCCTCGGCGCGATCGGGGTCACCGACGTCGATCTGGCCTGGGGTGCGATGAACGACGAGGAGCGCGCTGCCCTCCGCCAGCTCCTCCACGGCGACCCGGCGTCGACGGCGGGATCACAGCAGGCCCACGGGCACGCCGAGGGCCGGGCCATCCCGTTCGCCGACCCGTCGTCGCGCACCCGCGTGCTGCTGATCGCGTCCGGCAAGGGCGGCGTCGGCAAGTCGTCGGTGACGACCAACCTGGCGGTTGCGCTGGCCCAGCGCGGCAAGCGCGTCGGCATCGTCGACGCCGACGTCTGGGGCTTCTCGATCCCCAAGATGCTCGGGGTCGACCGGGCGCCGGTGCTGCTCGACCAGATGATCGTCCCGCCCGAGGTCAACGGCGTGTCGTGCATCTCGATGGGGTTCTTCGCCGAGGAGGACCAGGCCGTGATCTGGCGCGGTCCGATGCTGCACAAGGCCGTCGAGCAGTTCCTCACCGACGTCTTCTGGGACGAGCCGGATTACCTGCTCGTCGACCTGCCGCCCGGCACGGGTGACATCTCGATCTCGTTGGCGCAGTTCCTGCCCCGCGCCGAGGTCTACGTCGTCACCACCCCGCAGCCGGCCGCGCAGCGTGTCGCCCAGCGCGCGGCCTCCATGGCCAAGAAGGTCAACCTGCCGCTCCGTGGGATCATCGAGAACATGAGCTGGTTCACCGGCGACGACGGCAAGCGCTACGAGCTGTTCGGCGAGGGTGGCGGCCAGCGTTTGGCCGACGACACCGGCGTGCCGCTCCTTGGCAAGGTTCCGCTGTTGCCGGCTCTCCGCGAGGGGAGCGACACCGGTCATCCCGTGGTCGTCGCGTTCCCCGACACCGAGGCGGCGCAGGCGTTCCGGGCGATCGCGGAGACGATCGACGTCGAGATGGCGCCCACCCGTCGCTTCAACCGCGAGCTGAAGATCGGCTGACCTCGGCCGGCTTCGCTCGGTGTCGTGCCCAGCTGGGTACGGTCGCTGCGCTCCCTCCTCTCGCTCCGCTGTCTCGGTTCGATCCGGCTGACGAGGCGTCCTGGATCCAGCGCCTACGATGGATCCGTTCTGCCCATCTCAGAGGAGTCACCCCGTGGACGTACGGATCGGAATCACCCAGTCGATGCGAGAGCTCGAAGTCGACCTCGGCGACGAGGTCGTGCGGGAGACCCTGAAGGCCGACATCGCCGCGGCGATGGCCAACGACGACGGCATCCTGTGGCTGACCGACAAGAAGGGCCGCGAGATCGCCGTGCCCACCGCCAAGATCTCCTTCATCGAGATCGGCAGCCCCGACGCACCCCGCAACATCGGGTTCTCCGTCTGATAGATGGCCTCGGCCACCTTCGCTAGGTACGGTCGCTTCGCTCCCTACTATCGCTCCGGTACCTCGGCAGGTTCATGACGACGAGACCACACCTCCTCGATCGCAAGCTGCTGTTCGTCACCGGCAAGGGTGGTGTCGGCAAGTCGACGATCGCGTCGTCGCTGGCCCTCCTCGCAGCCAACGAGGGCAAGCGGACGTTGGTCTGCGAGGTGGACGCCAAGGGCAACCTGGCCGAGTTCTACGGCACCAAGCCGCTCCGCTTCGCTCCCACGGAGGTCCAGTCCGGCCTGTTCGCCATGACGATGGACACCGAGGAGTCACTGCGGGAGTACCTGCGGCTGCAACTCCACCTCCCCCTGATCAGCCGGCTCGGGCCGCTGGCGAAGACCTTCGATTTCGTCGCCACGGCCGCGCCGGGCGTCAAGGAGATCCTGACCGTCGGCAAGTTGGCCTACGAGGTGCGCGAACGCAACTACGACATGGTCGTGGTCGACGCGTCGGCCACCGGCCATGTCGTCGGCCAGTTGGCGTCACCGGTTGCGATGAAGGAACTCGTCAGCGTCGGCATCGTGCGCCAACAGACCGAGTGGATGCTCAACATCCTCACCGACCCGGCGCAGACCGGTGTCGTGGTCGTGGCGACCCCCGAGGAGATGCCCGTCAACGAGACCATCGAGCTGATCGACCGCCTCGATTCGGAGACCGACATCAACGTGGCGGCGGTGATCGCGAACCGCGTGCTCCCGGAGCTCTTCAGCCGTGACGAGGAGGTGGCGTTCGACCAGCTCGACGCCGAACCGGGTCGCGCCGCCCTCGCCGCCCTCCTCGGGGCAGGATCCGACCTCGTGGTCGACGCGGCCCGGCTGGCCGCCGATCTGCGTCGGAGCCGCGCGGTGCACCTCGCGAACCTGGCGAGTCGCCTGCCCGACACGGTGCCCCTCGTGAACGTGCCCTACCTGTTCACCCGCTCCCACGGCATCCGGACCACTCGCCAGGTCGCCGACCGCCTCGCCGAGGAGCTGCTCTAGTGGCCGCCAAGCGCGTCGCTCCGGCGCCGGTCACGATCGAGCAGCTGTGCGCGGCCAAGGAGATCCTGGTGTCCACGGGCTCGGGGGGTGTCGGCAAGACGACGACGGCCGCCGCCCTCGGTGCCCAGGCGGCCGTGACCATGGGCGCGAAGGTGCTGGTGCTCACCGTCGATCCCGCCAAGCGCCTTGCCAACGCCATGGGGCTGCAGAGCTTCGGCAACGTCGAGACGAGGGTGCCGGCCGAGGCGTTCGCCGAGATCGGGGTGCACCCCGAGGGTGAGCTGTGGGCGGCGATGCTCGACACGAAGCAGAGCTGGGACGACCTGATCGCCCGGCACGCGCCCGACACCCGGACCCGTGACGAGATCCTCGCGAACCCGCTCTACCAGAACATCACGGGCAAGTTCGTCCAGAGCCACGACTACGTCGCCATGGAGCGGTTGTACGAGATCCACACCTCGGGTCGCTACGACCTGATCGTGGTCGACACCCCGCCGACGCGGAACGCGGTCGACTTCCTCGACGCGCCCGAACGGATGGCCGACTTCTTCAGTTCCAAGCTCCTGCGCTGGATCATCGCGCCGTACCGCTCGAAGGTCGTGAGCTTCGCTTCGAAGCCCTTCTATTCGGTGGCCGATCGCATCCTCGGCACGCAGTTCCTGCAGGACATCGCCGAGTTCTTCATCCTGTTCCAGTCGATGTACGACGGGTTCGTCGAGCGGGCCGACGCGGTCCAGCACCTGTTGGCCAGCCCGAGCACGAGCTTCGTGGTGGTGTCCACCCTCGAGGCGGCGCCGGCGCGCGAAGCCCGCTTCTTCCTCGATCTGCTCGGCGAACGCAAGCTCCATGTTGGTGCCCTCGTGCTCAACAAGGTGCTGCCCGACTACCTGCTCGACCGGGGCGCCGCCACGGCGGCCCGACGGATGGTCGCGGAGGCCGACGAGCTGGCCGCCGGCCTGACCGACGTGTGGGGGGATCTGCCGTTCGGTCGGCGCATCCTCGACGAGATCGGCACGAGCTTCGTCAACTACCAGTTGGTGGCGCAGCGTGAGGCCGAGCTGCGCTCGGAGTTGTCGGTGGGGGCGGGCACGGTCGCGACCGTGCCGTACTTCAGTGAGGACATCGGCGACCTGGCCGGCCTCCTCGCGTTGGGCGAGCGGTTGTGGCGTTAGACGTCTGATGGGTCCTCCGCAGACCGACCTGCTCGCGTCGCGCAGCACCCTGGACGACGCCGCCCTCGACCACCTGGGTCGGCTCATGCGGGAGTGGGCCATGCTCGCCGACTTCTGCTTCAGCGATCTGGTGCTGTACGTGCTCGACCGCGACGGCCGGTACCTCATGGCCAAGCACATCCGACCGGCGACCTCCCAGACGATCTACCAGGAAGAACTCGTCGGGCAGGTTCGTACCCCCGAGCAGCGGCCGCTGATCGACGAGGCGTTCCGCACCGGGGTCATCCGGCGCGGCGACATCGATTCGGCGTGGCTGGGTGAACGGGTCCGGGTGGCCGCCATCCCGGTGCGCCAGGGCGGCCGCACCATCGCCGTGCTCGCCCGCGAGTTCGTCTCGGCCTTCCGGCACCGGCCCGGCGAGCTCGAGCAGACCTACGAGCGGGTGTTCGAGCGGTTCAGTTCGATGATCGTGTCGGGCGCCTTCCCGTTCCCGCCCGAGGACGTCGGCATGACGACCACCCCTCGTGTGGGCGACGGGGTGATCGTCGTCGGCCCGACCGGGGCCATCGAGTACTCCTCCCCGAACGCCACGTCGACCTTGACCCGGTCCGGTGTCGAGGCGGTGATCCGAGGCATGACCCTCGCCGAGGTCGGCATCGATTCGACCGCCGTTCGGGTGAGCCTCGCCGCCGGCCGGCCCGGGGTGGAGGACATCGAGCGGCCCGACGACGTCACGATCGCGCTCCGGGTGCTGCCGTTCCTCGAGTCGGCGCCCGACGGCGAGCGGATCACCGGCGCCGTCGCGCTCGTGCGCGACATCTCCGACCTGCGTCAGCGTGACCGTCTGCTGCTGTCGAAGGACGCGACGATCAGCGAGATCCACCATCGGGTCAAGAACAACCTGCAGACGATCTCGTCGCTGCTTCGCCTCGAGGGTCGGCGTCTGACCGAGCCGACGGCGCGAGCCGCGGTGGAGGAGTCGGTGCGGCGCATCCACTCCATCGCCCTGGTCCACGAGACGTTGTCGCGCGAGCCCGGCGACGACGTCGACTTCCGCGAGGTGCTCAAGCCGCTGGTTCGTATGGTCAACGAGGGGCTGGTGTCGGCCGAGCGCCCCATCCGGTTCGACATCGACGGTGACGGGGGAGTGGTGTCGTCGGAGGTGGCGACGTCGCTGTCGCTCGTCGTCACGGAGCTGCTGCAGAACGCCGTGGAGCACGCGTTCCCCGATTCGGTCGAGGTGACCGAACGGCGGGTCGGCATCGAGCTGCGCCACGACGACCGCCACATCGGCGTGGTGGTGGCCGACAACGGGGTCGGGTTCGACCCCGACGTGTCACCGGCGCCGGCGGGCAGTCTCGGTCAGTCGATCGTGACCGCCCTCGTGCGCGACGAGCTGCGGGGCACCATCGAGTACCGGGTCGGCGGGGCATCGACGGGGACCCGCGTCGAGGTGACGGTGCCGTCCCACAAGCGTTGGGAGTAGGGGGCCAGCCCGACCTCCCCCGCCACAGATGAGGAGCATCGCTGCGGTAGATACCGTCCCCGGACGCGACACAACCCCCGCCGGTCGGCGAGGGTTGTGGGATCCTCGGATCAGCCGAGGTACCGAAGCGTCAGGCGCTCCGCAGGGAGCGGCCTGGGCGAAGGTCGGTGATCAGGCGCTCTTGCGCTGGCTGGCGAGCCAGGCACGGCGGAGCTTGCGACGCTCCTCCTCGGAGGTGCCACCCCAGACGCCGGAGTCCTGGTTGGTGATCATGGCGAACTCGAGGCACGGGGCCTTCGACGAACAGGTGTCGCACACGGCCTTGGCCGTGTCGATCTGCTCGATCGCCGGGCCGGTGGTGCCCACCGGGAAGAACAGGTCAGGATCGGTGTCCTGACAGGCAGCAACCGAGCGCCAATCGTCGTTGGCGAGGGTGAGTGAGCGGCTCGAGGTCAAGGCCACGATTCCTCCGGTGGTGCGTGCGAGGCGGGTGAGGACAAACTTGCGACTTCATCTAGGTTCCACGCAGCGCCGGACCATCGGAGAGGGCTTCCGGTGTCTTCCCAAGTCTTCCCGCCGGTACTGCAAGGTCGGGCTCTTGTGAAAAGTGGAACAAGCTCAAGTTACTTCTCAGTTACAGACCTGTAAAGCAAAAGTTCGAGAGGATTTGCACATGACGGTGGTCATCGGGCATAGGGGTGCATCGGCCGATTTTCCCGAGAACACGCTCGACGCGTTCGCCGGTGCGGCCGCTCAGGGTGCCGACTGGGTCGAGCTCGACGTCCGCGCCACGTCCGACGGCGTCCTCGTCGTCCACCACGACGCCGTCCTGCCCGACGGGCGGCCCATTTCCGACCTGGCCCACCACGAGGTTCCGATCTCGGTCCCCCGGCTGGAGGCGGCCTTCGGTGTGATGGCGGGGATGGGCGTCAACGTCGAGATCAAGAACTCACCCGCCGAACCGGGGTGGGACCCGACCGGCGAGCTCGCCAGCGCGACGGTCGAGCTGATCGCCGAGGTCGCCGCCGGCCTCGAGATCCTCGTGAGCTGCTTCGACCTCGCCACGCTCGACCACGTGCGCGCCGTCGCCCCGCACCTCGCGACGGGCTACCTCGTCCTGAGCGCCGAGGAACCGGTCGACGCGGTCGCCGCGGCGGTCGCATCGGGGTGCGTGGCGGTCAACCCGTGGGACCCGTGTGTCTCGTCGGAGTCGATCGCGCGCGCCCACGACGCGGGGCTCGCCGTCAACGTATGGACCGTCGACGATCCCGATCGGATCCGTCAGCTGGCCGAGTGGGGCGCCGACGCCGTGATCACGAATCGTCCTGCGGTGGCGTTGTCCGCTCTCGGCCGCGGCTGAGGGTCCGGCGCCGCGCCTGGATGGCGGCGAGACCGACCGCCAGCACCAGCACCACACCGCCGGCGACGAGCCCCGAGGTCGTCGCGGCGATCATGTGCCGAACCCGACCGGGACCACGAGGTCGAGCGCCGCGGGCACGTGCCGGAACTCGAGGTGCATGGCGTCGCCGAGATCGTCGCCGTCCACCTGGTACGGAACGGGGTGGAGCATCTCGACCGTCAGGGAGTTCACGTCGGGGTGGTAGTCGACGATGTCGCTGCGGAGCATGGCGTCGCGGGACCGCAGCGTCTCGAACATCAGCTTGATGAACGGCCCCGACTTGAGCTCGGTCAGCGTCATAGCCGAGAGCGGCCCGTCGAGCGTGACGTCGGGCGACAGGTTGAAGGGGCGCTTGCCGACGTAGGTGTAGGGGTTCGAGTTCTGCACGATCGAGAAGCAGCCGCGCTCGGTCGTCGTGCCGTCGTCGTAGACGACGCGGAAATGGGGGACGGTCCGGTCGTAGAGGTGGAACCACGTTTCGAGGCCGGCCCAGACGAAGAGGCCGTGGCCGAGGCGACGCTTGAGGTGTGCCCGCTTCTCGACCTGGCGGACCAGCCGGGCGTCCCAACCGATGCCCGTGTGGAAGAGGAAGTACCGTCCGTTCACCGAGCCCACGCCGATGCGGTGGATGGACTTCTCGCTCAGCGCGACGAGCGTCGTGCGCAGCGCGTCGACGGGGTGGTCACTCAGCCCGAGCGTCCGGGCGAACACGTTGGTGGAGCCGCCCGGGAGGGGAGCGAGCGCGACGTCGGATCCGACGAGGCCGTTGGCGGCCTCGTTGAGGGTGCCGTCGCCGCCGAACACGGCGACGACGTCGACACCGTGGTCGACACCTTCCTTCGCGAACTCGGTGGCGTGACCCCGGTGGCGGGTCTCGACCATCCGCACGTCGTGGGCGGCGGAGAGCAGCCGGTGGACCGCCACCTGGCGTCGGGGGGTGACCGAGGACGCCGCCGCGTTCACGATGAGGAGGACCTTCATGACGTGCCAACCGTAGCCGTGCTCGGGCGAACCTCGTCCGGTCGACGGCGTCGTGCCGTTTTGTGAGCGCCCGCCGCTGGTTGGCAGACTGTGCGCATGAACATCGTCGTCTGTGTCAAGCAGATCCCGGACCCGGCTGACCCGGGCGCGTTGGATCCCGAATCCAAGACCCTCAAGCGGGATGGCAAGCTCATCCTCGACGAATCCGACAGCTACGGCGTGGAGATGGCGCTCCAGCTCGTGGGCGATTCCGGTGAGGTCACCCTCGTCTCCATGGCGCCGAACGGCGAGGTCTCCGGCCTCCGCACGGCGCTCGCCATGGGTGCCGCCAAGGCCGTCCTGGTGAGCGACGACGCCCTCAAGGGCTCCGACGCCCTCACGACCGCCAAGGTCCTGGCCGCCGCCATCGGCAAGGCCGGCGAGTACGACCTCGTCCTCGCGGCGACCGAGTCGTCCGACGGCTACACCGGCGTCGTGCCCGAGCAGATCGCCGCCGTCCTCGGCCTTCCGTCGGTGACGTTCGCCAAGTCGGTCACCATCGACGGCGACACCGTCAAGGTCGACCGTCAGACCGAGGCCGGCTACGACGAGGTCGTGTCGCCGCTCCCCGCCGTGGTCTCCGTGACCGCCGGTGTGGTCGAGCCCCGCTACCCGTCCTTCAAGGGCATCATGGCCGCCAAGTCGAAGCCCGTCGATCAGTTGACCCTTGCCGACATCGGCATCGAGGCCTCCAACGCCGGCTGGGCCGGCGCCGGTCAGGAGATCATCGAGGTCGCCACCGCTGCTCAGCGTGAGGCCGGCGAGATCATCGAGGACGACGGCGAAGCCTTCACGAAGGTCGTCGACTTCCTGTCCAATCTCAAGGTCATCTGAGGAGATCATCATGACGCTTTCAAAGATCTGGGTCCTCGCAGAGGCCATCGAGGGCGAAGTCGCCCCCATCACGCTCGAGATGCTCACCAAGGCTCGCGAGCTCGCCACCACCGTCGAGGCCGTGTTCGGCGGTGATGCCTCGAGCATCGCCGGCGTGCTCGGCGCCCATGGCGCCACCGCGGTGCACGCCACCGGCGACCTCGGCGACTCGCTTCCCGGTGTGCCAGTCGCTGCGGCCATCGCCGCCGCTGTCGGCACCGCCGCCCCCGACGCCATCTTCCTGGGCACGACCCAGGACGGCCGTGACATCGCCGGTCGCCTCTCGGTGGCCCTCGACGTCCCCGTCATCACCAACGTGACCGACCTCGTCGAGCGCGACGGCGCCCTCGCCGGTGTCGAGCCGATCTTCGGTGGCTCCCAGGACGTCTACACCAAGTTCACGGGCTCGGGCGTTGGCGTGTTCCTCGTTCGCCCGAAGTCGTTCGCGGCGGAGGAGAGCGGCGGCGGTGCGGCCTCGGTCGAGGCCCTGCCGGTTCCCGACACGGGTGCTGCCGGTGCTGCCAAGGTCGTCAACCGTCACGTCGAAGAGCGCACCGGCCCGCAGCTCGATGCTGCTGCCGTGGTGGTCGCCGGCGGTCGTGGCCTCGGTGAGGCGGCGAACTACCAGCTCATCGAAGACCTGGCCAAGGCCCTCAACGCTGCGCCCGGCGCCTCCCGCGCCATCGTGGACGCCGGTTGGGTGCCCTACAGCTACCAGGTCGGCCAGACCGGCAAGGTCGTCAAGCCGACGGTCTACATCGCTGCGGGCATCTCCGGTGCCACCCAGCACCTGGTCGGCATGAAGGGTTCCAAGAACATCATCGCCATCAACAAGGATCCCGAGGCCCCGATCTTCTCGGTCGCCGACCTCGGCATCGTGGGTGACGTGCACAAGGTGCTCCCGAAGCTCCTCGAGGCCCTGCAGGCCCGCTGAGCCGATTCGGCACGAACGCCAACGACCCCCGCCTCACGGCGGGGGTCGTTCGCGTTCACCCCGAGGGCCAGGGCGGTTCACCCGAGGAGGTTCACCAGCTTGACGTCGATGCGGCGGTTCAGGGCTCGGCCCTCGGCGGTGGTGTTGTCGCCGACGGGATTCTGGTCGCCGGCCCCGATGGCGTCGAAGCGGCTTCGGTCGATGCCGCCGGTCGTCACCATGTACTCGACGACGGCGTTGGCGCGGGCGAGCGACAGCTGCTGGTTCTTGGCGGGGTCACCCTGGTTGTCGGTGTAACCCGTGACGACCAGGCGCGCCGCGGGGTTGAGCTTCAGCGCAGCAACGCCGAGGCCGAGCACGCCGGTGTACTGCGGGTTGAGCTCGGCCGACCCGGTTTCGAAGAGGAACGGCTCGTCGACGTACACCGTGCCGTCGGTCGACAGGGGTACGGTCGGGTCGACGACGTAGTTGTTGACGACGTTGTCCGGACCGAGCACGGCGGCGGCCTTCTCGACGTACTTCTGGGCCTCCGCGTCGGAGGTGATCCGGCCTTCGAGGTAGAGCTTGCCGTCGTGGTAGGTGGCCTTGTGAGGCGGCGGTGCCGTCGGATCGGCGGACGGATTCGCCGGCGCGGCGGCGGTGGTCGGCGCCGCGGACGTCGACGGGACGATCGTCTCGGAGGAGGCCGTCGTCGGTGCGGCAGGGGCCGTCGTCGGGGGTGCCGTCACTCCGGAGGTGACCTCCGTCGTCGACGCCGACGGAGCGGATCCGCCGTCAGTGCCGCCGCCGAGCACGGTGACACCAACGGTGGCGAGCGCGGCGACCACAACGACGGGGAGCGCGATCTTCAGCCACCCGTGCGCTCCGCCGCTCGTCGGTGTCGACGGGGCAACCCGCTCGCGCCCGTCCGATGCCGACGGACGCGAGGAGTCGGAGGTGGGTGCTCGTTCGGCGGACAGCGCCGATGCCGCGCTGGCGCGGAGACGGTCGAGGTCGACGGCGCGCTCGGGGCCGGTCGTGGGTCGCACGGGCGGAGCGCCGCCGGCGGATCGTGTCGTCGCCGCCCGCGTCGTCGGGGCGGAGTCGGCGGCGGGGGTCGGGTCAACGCCGAGTCCGGCGCGAGCCCGGCTCTGGCGTTCGGGACGTTCCGGGGGAGTGCTCATGTCTGATCTCCGATGTTCACCTTGAGGTGATCGGGTTCGCGAGCAGCCCGCTTGAGCAGCCGCGGGCAGTCGTACGGCCCGATGAGGGAGAGGGAGAATTGCTCATTTGGGGCAGCTCGCAGCGCCCATATCCTGCTTGCAGGGCTCGCTGAACCTCGGTTCAGCGGCATCGTTTCCAGCAACCTCCCCTCGCTGGCGATGCACTTGGCTCGAGGTCTTCGGACTCGGATTCGTCGCTGGAGGGAGTGATGGGTCCGGGTCCGGACACCGCTCAGACCAAGGGCCAGGGGTATCGGCGGCCCGTGGGGTCGTGGGGGAAGTGTCCACCGGCGATCACGGCGTTGGCGCGGTCGCGCATCGCTGCGATCTCGGCCTCACTCAGCAGCTCCGACAGCGCGGCGGACGGGTCGGCCTCCAGCCAGCGTGCGACGTCGTCGATCAGATCGGTCTCGATCGGTTCTCCGGCGTAGTCCCACATGACTGTTCGGAGCTTGAACTCCTCGTGGAACGACAGGCCGTGGTCGATGCCCCACAGGTGTCCGTTGTCGCTCAACAGGATGTGACCGCCCTTGCGGTCCGTGTTGTTCGACACCAGGTCGAAGGTGCACAGCTGCCGGAGGGAGCGCCGGTGCTCGGGAACATCCTTGAACGTGAAGTAGTGCTCCTCGAACCGGGCCGGCACGAAGAACTGCACCGAGCCGGGGCCGAGGGGTCCGTCGCGCTCGACCGTGGGCGGGACGATCTCCCAGCGCAGCTCGCGGGCCAGCTCGAACGCGGCGACCTCGCGCCGCCAGAGACCGGTCGGGAAGTCCCAGAGGGGCCGTTCTCCGGACGCGGGTTTGTAGATCGCCTGACAGCGCCGGTCGCCGTCGGTGACGGTCACGAGGTACGTGCCGTTCGAGCTCCACGGCATGCGGCCCAGGATCTCGATGTCGCCCGCCCGCAACAGCGCTTCGGCGTCGGGGTCGGTCACTCCGACGCTGGCATCGAGGACATCGCTGATCTCGGTGCGGTCGTCGGCGGCACCGTCGTCGTA
>CALMLJ010000316.1 GCA_937868025.1 uncultured Acidimicrobiaceae bacterium | reverse complement strand
GGTCCTCCAACTTCCTGCTCGCGGCCTGGTGGCATGGATCGACGCCGTGGGCGGGGTTATGTTCCTCGCGGCGAAGCTCGACGCCGCGGGAGGCGAGCACCATGGTTGAGTTCGGCCCCGATGGCGTCCGCATCGACGGCGCCGGTCATCTCATCTGGGAAGGTGTAGAGACCACCATTGACGGCCCCGATTGGGTCGCTGTGGTGCTCACCTACGGACCCGACCGTCGGGCGTTCGAGACCGTCCGGCGCCGGCTCGCCGCCGAGGCGAACGCTTGCCCGGTGCCCGGTAGGTGCGGCCTATTCCTACACGCCACCGACTGCCCGCGGCGTCCATCGCCGCTCGCCGCACCCGGCGCCCCGATCCGGCGCGACCGCACCGCCTCGATCATCGACATCGACCATTCTGCCCGACCGCACCACACCGCCGCATTCCGCGGCGACTACTGAACCGGAGCTACCACCACTATGAGCACGACCACCACCACCGACCCGACCGCGCCGACCGTCACCGCCCGACTGTGTATCCACTGTGACGAACCGGTACCGGCGCCGACATCGGCATCCGGCATGACCCGTTGCGGCCATTGCGGCACGCTCATGTCCCCTGATCGTCTCTACGATGACGGCGAGCGGATCGACGCATTCGAGCTTCACCCGTACTTCGCTTGCGACAATTGCGACGGTGGCGGGCCAGCGTGCGGGGAAGTGTCCCACCGTGGCACGGACGCCAGCGGCGCCGCCTGGCAGAGGTGCGACGACTGCGGACCCCCGACCGAGGACGCGGCGCCGACCGCGCCGACCGACCCCCGACCGACCACCACCGTGACGAACGATCAGGGTGTGACGTTCCATGCTCGCCTGATCCGAACCGGCGACCGCTACGGCCTGGCCGACAAGCTCACGAACGACGGCGCCGCCATGGTCGAGTTCTTCGACGCCGAACAGGACTCGGCGAAGTTCGGCCTGCTCGGTCAGTTCGTCTCCCGCTACTACGTCGACACGTTCAACGAGACCGCCGAGGACGGCCGCGGGATCGCCCTTGACGGTGGCGTGCCCCGATGGACGGTCAGCGCCGCCAACGTCGCCGAGGTGGCCGCGTGGCTCGCCTCGCTCGACACCCCGGCGCCCATCATCGGTGCCACCGTGGCGCCGGACAAGCTGAACGCCGTCATGGAGTTCGATCACGTCGTGACCGTGAACGGGGACGGCACCGTGTCCGATGGCCCGGCAGGGATCTACGCTCCCGACCTGCTCGACCACGAGGTGAGCGACCCGACCCGATGGGCGCCGTTCGGCAACTACACGAGCCAGCAGGGTGGCGGGTGGCTCATGCACAACTGCGAGAGCATCGGGGGAAGCATGGCCCGCGACATCCTCGCCGCCCCCGGCGTCTACGTGGCCGTTGTGGCCTACTGGACACCCGACGAGAACGACGACCACGCCGACGAGGAGGGCACCATTCCCGAGGGGTGGGCCGTGTTCCGCCTGATCGACCCGGCGCCGACCCCCGATCCGGTGTTCGTCACGTTCACGGACGAGGAAGGCGACCCCGGTTCGGTCATCGGCCCATTCGAGGACCGAACCGCCGCCGAACAGTGGATTGCCGAACTGCCACGCGAGGTGGCCAACTTTCACAGTGCCATGAGCACCCGCCTCGCCTGGCCTCCAGCCCAGTGGGTTGCCACCAAAATCGAGGAGATCGCCGAGTACAACGCATGGGGGGAGTCATGAGCGACCGTCTCCGCATCGTCGCCGCGGCGCTCCTGATCGCCGCCATTCTCCTGACGCCATTGGCCTGCCTGGCCATGATGGCGCCCGACCCGACCGCTACCAACTTCACCACCACCACGAGCGAGGACCACCCGTGAGCACTCTCTGGAACGCAACCGCCATCGCCGCTGGCGACTATTCCGCACTTCCGACCCTGCCCGGCGTTCTCGTCGGTTTCAGCTACAACGAATCCGAAGCTGGACGTTCGGCGCCGGCCGGGACCGTCTGGGTCCCGATCCAACGTGACGACGAGGCCGCGACGTACGAAAGCGACGAGGACGCCGCCGACGCCTACGCCCGCGCCGTGGGTTCTCCCGAGGAGTCGACGCGGGGGTACGCCCTTGACGGCAACGCCGACGTGTTCGCCGCTGACATGTTCGTTGCCGTGCCGATCGGCGCCACCATCGACGCTCGCGGCGTGGTGGAGCTCCCATCCTCGAGCCCGCTGGCCACCGTGTGCGGAGGGTGCGGGCGCGGCTGGCTCGACGAGCACACGAGCGACGCCACGCCCGCCCCGTCCGGCCGGTGCCCATTCGAGTACGACCACCCCAACGAGGACGACGAACCCGACGAGGAAGGCACGGTGGCCCACGCTGCCGCCGAGGGATGCACGGGCGCAATCGAGCGTGACGGGGGTCTCTGGGTCGTCGTGCACGAGGACGACGAGTGCCCGGTTCACGAGCCGCCGCCAACCGGCATCAACGCCAACGCGGCCATGTACGTGCGGAAGGTCACAGACGCCATCGTCGCCGTCGACGCCGATTACCCGACGTGGTGCTACGTGCAGTCGCTCGTTGTCGCCATCTCCGGCGAACCCCAGTACGCGGTGACATGGGACAGCGAGAACGCCACCTACGTCACGGCCCCCGTTCGGTAGCTCGACCGTTCGGCCCTGGCAGCGTCAGCCGGGGCCGTTCGGTCGGTCTATCGGATCGAAGGTTGTGGAACGTTCCGCAACTTGCTACAGTGACAACCGAGCTACCAACTCCCACGAAAGAGGACCCATGACCACCACGACCAACCCGCATACCCTGCCGATCGCCGAGACCGAGGGCCGCGGCGAGTGCTACGCCGGCCAGCTCCGGCGCCACAACTCGATCGTCAGCATGTACGAGGCGAACCCCGAGAACGTGAGCGGCGACGAGCGCGCCGTTCTCGACCTGGCCACGAGCATTTCCCGATGGGCTCAGCGCCACGGCGACCCGTTCGCTGCTGAGTTCATCCTGACGCCGATGTGTGAGGGGTTCGACCAACTCCTGAACTACCCGACGGGCGGTCTCGACTGCGGCACCCTTTCCGGCTGGGTCCGCGGCCTGGCCAGCGCCCACGGTTTCGGCCTGTTCGGCGAGACGGTGCAGTCATGAGCGCCATCACCGTCGACCTCACCACCCGCACCGTGTCCGGCACCGCCAAGGGCGACGGCGTGAACTGGCGCCGCTACGGTCTCGTCTGGTCGCGCCGTCAAGGGTGTTGGGTTTGGGCTCGCACCATCCGGCCCGAGACCGTCGCCCAACGTGCACGCCAGATCGCCGCCGACCACGGCGCCGAGGTGATCGGGACCGCCGAGGCGGTCGACATCGACCCCGACGAGCGCGACGCCGCGATCCTGGCTCGCCACGAGCGCCGCGCCGAGAACGCCGAGACGGAAGCGGACGCCCGCTACGCCGCGGTCCGATCGACCATGGACATGATTCCGATGGGCCAGCCGATCCTTGTGGGCCACCACTCGGAAGGCCGGCACCGTCGAGACCTGGCCCGGATGGATACGAACATGCGCCGGTCTATCGAGGCCGACCAGCGCGCCAAGGATGAACAACGGCTCGCCGATGGCGCCGCCCGTCGCATCGCCCACCGCGCCACGTTGGCCGCAGCGGTGCCCGTGCCCGTCGAGATGATCCAGCCGGGGGATGAGGTGCTACGGATGACCGCCGCCCGCCGTCGCACCTACACGGTTCACAAGGTCAACCGCACAACAATCGCATGGGCCTGGCAGGGGTGCTCCGGCTCGTTCAAGCACGCCGAGGCGGTCGAACTGCACCGCGATGGCGTGCAGCTCTGGCCGGCGCCCACCGCCGTCGAGAGCGTGACGGCATGAGCACCCGCGCCGAGGATCGGCCCGGCCGCTCGCACGTCCCACCGACCCCGCCCGCCAAGCTCGCCCCCGCCGATGATCCGGCATGGGCGCACACCCTCGCCCTGGCCGCCCTGGCCCGCGAGGCCCGACCCACCACTACGAACGAGGAGACCA
>CALMLJ010000315.1 GCA_937868025.1 uncultured Acidimicrobiaceae bacterium | reverse complement strand
AGGCGGCGGTAGCGCTCGGCGTCGGCGTGCGGCTCGTCGCGGGTGTTGATGATGGGCCGCGAGCGGGTCGTGGCAGAGCTGACCCCTTCCCAGATGTGCTCGCCGCGCTGGCTCATGCAGTACATGGCGCCGCGGGCCGTCTGGAGGATCTTGCCGGCGCCGGCGTAGATCTGGCGACTGACGAGGAACGGGATGAGGACCTCGCCGTAGCGAGCCATGTCGTCGGCTCGGCCGGTCAGGTAGTTCTCATGACACCCGTAGGAGTTGCCGGCGGAGTCGGTGTTGTTGCGGAACAGGTAGATGTCGCCGCGCACCCCCTCCTCGTCGAGGCGCTCCTCGGCGGATTCGACGAGTTGCTCGAGGATGCGCTCCCCCGCCTTGTCGTGGGCGACGAGGTCGAACAACGAGTCACACTCGGGCGTGGCGTACTCGGGGTGCGACCCGACATCGAGGTAGAGCCGCGCTCCGTTGCCGAGGAAGACGTTGGAGCTGCGCCCCCACGACACCACACGGCGGAACAGGTAGCGCGCCACCTCGTCGGGGCTGAGACGCCGCTGCCCCTTGAGGGTGCACGTGACGCCGTACTCGCTCTCGAGCCCGAAGATCCGCCGGTCCATCCCGTCACCCTAGAGATGTTTGGGACGAATGGGGTTCACTCGGCGCTGTCGGGCGTCGTCGGAGTGTCGTCACCCTCGGCCGCCGATGGCGGCGGCAACGACGGCAGCAGCGCTTCGAGCTCCTCGTCGACGATGCGCCGGAAGGCCCGGTGGTCGACGTTGCGGTCGAGCACCGCGACCTCGAGTTCGGGCTCGGTGAGGCGACGGTCGGGGCCGGCGAGGGCTCCGACGGCCGCGGCGAGCGCCTGGGCGAGGTCGCAGTCGGGCGTGTACGCCTGGGCGAGGCGGGCACGGATCGCCTCGGCGTCGCCGCCGAGCACGGTCGTGTGCTGCTCGTCGACGAGGGTGCCGTCGTACTGGATGTGGAAGAGCTGGTCGTGGGCAAGGTCGCGGCCGACCTCGGCCACGAGGATCTCGACCTCCATGGGCTTCATCTCGTGGGTGAAGACCTGACCGAGCATCTGCGCGTACTGGTTGGCGAGGCTGCGGGCGTCGACGTCCTCGCGGCTGAACGAAAAGCCTTTGAGGTCGGCGTGGCGCACGCCGGCGATGCGGAGCTGGTCGAACTCGTTGTACTTGCCGACCCCGGCGAACCCGATGCGGTCGTAGATCTCGGAGATCTTGCGCAGCATGCGGCTGGGGTTCTCGGCGCAGAGCAGGATGCCCTCGTCGTAGGCGACGGCCACGAGCGAGCGGCCACGGGCGATGCCCTTGCGGGCGTAGTCGGCCCGGTCCTTCATCATCTGCTCAGGGGCGACGTAGAAGGGCATGCTCATCGCGCTTCACCTCCCCCGCCCCGGCGGGCTTCGATGTCGGCGATCAACGCACGGCTCCGTTCCTCGAGCTCGTCGTCGCCCAGACGGTGGAACCCCTGGGCGGTGATGGTGGCGACCACCGGGAAGATCTTGCGGATCAGATCGGGCCCACCGGTCGCCGAGTCCTCGTCGGCGGCCTGCCAGAGCGCGTGGATGACCAGGTCGACTGCTTCGTCGCGGGTCAGGCCCGGGCGGAAGCCGAGCTTGGTGACCGTCGCAGCGTGCATCGAGCCGGAGCCGGTCGCCGCGTAGTCGGATTCCTCGTAGCGACCACCGGTGATGTCGTACTGGAAGAGCCGCCCGAGCTCGCGCTTGGTGTCGAAACCGGCGAAGATCGGCACGACCGCCATGCCCGACAGCGCTGCGGGCAGGTGGTTCCGCAGCATCTGGCTCAGCTGGTTGGCCTTGCCCTCGAGGCTGAGGTGGCTGCCTTCGACCTTCTCGTAGTGCTCGAGCTGCAGCTGGAACAGGCGCACCATCTCGATGGCCGGACCCGCAGCACCGGCGATCGCGACACCCGAGTACTTGTCGGCGGGGAACACCTTCTCGATCGTGCGGTGGCTGATCCAGTTGCCCGAGGTGGCGCGACGGTCGCCCGCCATCACCACGCCGTCGGCGTAGCGGACGGCGATGCAGGTGGTGCCGTGCGTGATCAGGCTCGCATCGGTGGACGAGGCATCGCCGGCAGGGCTGTTGAGCCCGACACGTCGCACGAGCGCCCCGAAATCTGGGCCCGGGTCATCGGCCGGGGTGAACGACGGCAGCATGTGGCCTACTCGCCGCCCTTCTGGATGTAGGACTTCACGAAGTCCTCGGCGTTGGTCTCGAGCACCTCGTCGATCTCGTCGAGGAGGTCGTCGAGTTCGGCCTTGATCTTGGACCCCGACTCGCTCGGAGCGACGTCGGTGACCTCGACTTCCTCGGTGCGGACAGGGGCTTGCTTCTTGATCTGTTCACGTTCTGGCACTGGTCTCAACCTCCGGTCCCATCAACGTACCGCGCGTGCTGATGATTCCTGTGCCATATCGGGCCACTCAGGTGGCTCCGAGCTTGGCGATCAGCTCGGCGGCCGACGACACGCTGTCGAGCAGTTCGCCGACGTGCTCGCGGGTGCCGCGGGTCGGCTCCAGCATCGGCACGCGGCGCAGCGACGAGCCACCGGTGTCGAACACGAGCGAATCCCAGTTGGCGGCGACGATCTCGTCGGCGAAGCGTTGCAGGCAGGTCCCCCGGAACCAGGCTCGGGTGTCGGGCGGCGGCGAACTCATGGCGGCGGCGACGTCGTCGGGGTCGACGAGGGTCTCGAGCCCGACCCGGCGGGCCAGCGACTTCTCCGGCCGGAGGTCGTGGTACTGCAGGTCCATCGCCCGCAGCCGGGCATCGTCCCAGCCGATGTCGTGGCGTTCGCGGTACCCGTTGAGCAGCCGGTACTTGGCGATCCAGTCGATCTGTCCAGCGAGGGTCATCGGGTCGGATTCGAGCCCCTCGAGGACGGCCCGCCAACGGTCGAGCACCATCTCTCCCACGTCGGTACCCACCGCCTCGAGACCGTGACGCTCGGCGTACGCGGCGCACTGCCGGTAGATGTCCCATTGGATCTCGAGCGCCGTCATCGTCGTGCCGTCGATCATCTCGACCGGCTCGGACAGTGTGAGATCGTTCGAGATGGCCCGCAGCGCCGGGATCGGGTGGGCGAACTTGAACGTCCGATCGACGGCGTCGTCGTCGATCACCGCCATCCACAGGGCCGTCGTGCCGAGCTTGAGGAAGGTGGCGACCTCACTCATGTTGGCGTCGCCGATGATCACGTGGAATCGGCGGTACTTGCGGGCATCGGCGTGCGGTTCGTCGCGGGTGTTGACGATCGGGCGCTTCAGTGTGGTCTCGAGGCCGACCTCCTCCTCGAAGAAGTCGGCGCGCTGGGAGATCTGGTAGCTGACGGCGTCGCGGCGCACACCGGGCAGCTCGGTACCGACCTTGCCGGCGCCGCAGTAGATCTGACGGGTGACGAAGTGGGCGGTCGCGTTGGTGACCAGCTTCCCGAAGGGCAGGCCCCGGGAGAGCATGTAGTTCTCGTGGCAGCCGTAGCTCTGGCCCTTGCCATCGGAGTTGTTCTTGTAGACGACGATCTCCTGGCCCGGCGGCATGAACGTGGGCGCCACCCGCATCGAGCGGAGGAGGATCTCTTCGCCGGCGCGGTCGTACAGCAGCGTCTGCAGGGCGGTACGGCATTCGGGCGTCGACAGCTCGGGGTGGGCGTGGTCGACGTAGTACCGGCTGCCGTTGGTGAGTACCGCGTTCACGAGGTGCGACTCGACCTCGGGGGCGTAGCTGTAGGGGCTGGGACCACCTCTGGCATCGTTGGCCGGCGTCTCGTCCTCGAAGTCCCATCCCACGCGGTGGGGACGTCCGACGCCACGACCCTGGTCGGCGAGATCGGACACGTACGACGACACCAGCGTCGAACTCGCCGCCATCGGATTGGACTCCGGCTGCTCACCACCACCGGACCGGCGCACGATGATGCCGTATTCGGTTTCGATTCCACAGACGATCGGGACGGCCACGGGCGGCAGGCTACCGGGCGTCGCCGGTCGGACTGGCCCCAGGGCGTGCCGAGATCACGACAGCGCGACCGAGAACGGGACCCGCGCGACCATGTACCGGCCCCGGTTGCGGTCGGCTGGCGTCGACTGATCGTAGAAGCCGAGACCGAGCTCGGCGCCGGTGCTGAACGCCGGCTGGGCGGTGGCCGCATAACAGTTGCGGGCCTGCCCGTCGATGGTGTTCGAACAACCCGGAAGGGTGATCTCCACGGGTGCCGTCCACGGACCTTGCGGGGACCGGGAGACGCGGACCATGGCGCGGTCGATGAAGCCCGGCCACGGGCTGTACACCATCACGTACACGCCCTTGGTCGGATCGAAGGTGACGGTGAAGGCGGCCGCCGGATACCGCGTGATCGACGACGTTCCCTGCGGCATGTCCATCGCCTGCGCCGAGCTCTCGCCCAGCGTCCACGTGGTGCCGTTGAAGTAGCGGTATGCGTTGGGATCACCGATGTTCACCGGGTCGACCCGGGCGACCCGGCACGGGCCGTACCCGCCCACGTTGAGCGGGTTCGCCGGGCGGTCGCACGCGTAGAGGTAGGCGAAGCCCGAGACAGGGTCGTAGGTCGACGCCGTGCCGAAGGCGCGGGTCACCTGGAGCTGCTGGTTGATGACGGTGAACTGGACCGGGGAGAGGATCGGCGGTGACGCCGGGTCGTAGAACCATTGCGCCAACGAGATGCCCTTGAACTCGTAGTCGTTCACCGACCCGATGCACATGTTGGCGAAGAACGCGACAACCCGGTCGCGCCCGCCGTCGGGCACCTTGACCGCCGAGACCGGCCACATGACCCGGTTGGGACGCGACGGGCTGCACGCCGGGTAGCCCTCTCCCGGTTGCGCCAGGACGTACGGCGCCCCCGAGGGGGTCGCAGCGTCACGGGTGATCGTCGGCTGAGCGGCGCTCGCCCACGCCGCGGTGCCGCCCACGAAGTACCGGAGCGAACCGTCGCCGTTGTAGGCCGTGCTGTCGCCGAACAGCCACAGGACCGAGCCGTCGCGCAGTGTCACCGACACACCGCCATCACGGTCGACGTCGCGGAGCGGGCCGCCGTCGGGACCGACCACCTGGGTCGGGCCGGCGATGCCGGTGGTGCCGATCGCGGTCGGGCCGACGATCACCGATCCGCAGGCGGGAGCGCGATCGCCGGTCACCCCGGGCAGCCCCGGGACCTGGTCGACGAACGTGACACAGACCGTGTGCAGGCCGCCGCCGACACCGATGGTCGACTGGAACCCGCGGTTCTGCCCGACCCCGGGGAAGGCGGCACCGACGTCGGGGCGAGACTGGTTGGCGCTCACGACAGTGGGCGCACCGTCGACGGCCACGCGCACGGTCACCGGGTTCGACGAGTCGGGGTCGAACGCCCAACCGCTCACGGTGACCGCTGAACCCTGCGGTTGGACCCCTTCGATGTTGAACGCGGGCCGGTGATCGACCACCGAGACGGTGCGACAGCCGAGGAACTGATCGGCGCCGATCCCGACGTTGACGGCCGTCACGCAGATCTCGTGGACGCCGGGCACCGTGGCCGCCAAGGCGACCGCGTAGCCGGCCCGGGGGTCGAGACCGGTGGTCGCGGCCACGTCGGGACGCGACCCGGTCGCGGCGACCGTCGTCCGGACCGCGTCGTCGACGGCACCGACCACTCGGTCGGTCACGACGACGTTGATCGGCGTGCGCGGCGACGGATCTCCCGCCCACCCCGACACGACGATTGCGTCCGTGCCGACGTTGACCGCGTCGATCACTCCCGACGGGCTGGTCGCAGGGACGTCGACGTCGGTACAACCGATCGTGGCGTCGGCGCCCCGGTTGTAGTTGCGGGCGATCGCGCACACTCGGCGCCGCCCGGGGGTGACGGCGACGTCGGTGGTGAACCCGTGGGCCGTGCCCAGGCCGGGAAAGGGGCCGGCGAGGTCGGGGCGGCCGGCCGATGCGAGCACCCGGCCGGCGGGGGCGCCGTCGACGGTGAGGTCGACGGCGAGCGCTGCGCTCGTCTCACGATCGAGCGCCCAGCCGGTGACCTGGAGCCGGTCGCCCGACGGGCGGAGCGTCGCTCCCTCGAGGTTGCCCTGCGGGTCGGCCGACTCCACGTTGTCGAACACCTTGCAGCCGAGCAGGCGGAACCCGGTGCCCGGGCCGACGTTCAGCGCGGCGACGCACATCGTGTGCGGGCCCGGCGTGACCGGGATCGCGACGAGGTAACTGCGGAACTTCTCCCCGTAGGACCCCGGCAGGAACGGGTTGTAGAC
>CALMLJ010000314.1 GCA_937868025.1 uncultured Acidimicrobiaceae bacterium | reverse complement strand
GGTGGCTGAGACCGTGGCGGACGACTCACCGGACCTCGTGGCGTTGGTGGTGGAGCGCCTCCGGTTGCAGGCCCTCCGACACCAGGTCGAGGTCTCGGGCGACCCGGGGCTGGCACGATCGTGGAACACCTTGCTCGTGCTGATGGAGACTCCCCGGTCGTCGCAGGCAGAGCGTGACCGGTGGAAGTACGTACGTCGGCGGCTCGTACAGCATCTCGATCCGGACCACGCTGCGTAAGACTCCTCGCGGCAGTCCTGGGGACTCCCTCGGTGACGTTTCCCCAGGTAGGGAGTTCCGCAGGGAGTGCTCCGGGGCGTCCCCGTCGTCAGGGTGGCGGCCATGGTGGTGGTCGCTCAACCCATCCGATTCGACGACAACGACCCCCGAGCGATGCTGCGGCACCTCGACACGTGGGCGCGCTACTCGCTCGGTGTGCCGGAGGCCTGGGGATCCGTATTGGAGCGCTGCGGGCAATGGGCGGACTACTCGGCCCGCAATCAGGTGCTGCTCGCCTCGTACGGCATCGCCGGCCCAGTCGCCGGCGCCGCGACCTGGGAGCGGGTTCCCTCGGTCGAACCGGGCCGCGGGTGTGCCGTCCGGTCCGGGGAGCATGGACTCCTCGTCCGAGTGCCGGTGGTCGGTGACGGTGAGGTCGGGAGTGAGAGGTCCCGTCTCGGAGCACGTTCCGATTCGGTCGCCGGCGCGCACCGTTGGGAGCCCGTGTTCGCGCTTGAGCAACTGGCGCGCCGACCGGCGGTCGGCTCAGTCTCGCCAGCTGCGGTACCCCGTCTGTCAGATCGCGAGTGGGCCGAGACGCTGCGGGTGGCATCGGGCCGGATGACCGGACGGATGCCACGGCGGGAGTCCGATCCTGTCGATCAGCTCTCGACGCTTGCTGCCAAGGTTCCGCAAGGAGCGGGGCGGGTGCGGTTGAACGAGGAACTCAGCGCTCAGGCCGGCTGGTTGGTGGCCGACCGCATCGGGCTCGCGAGCGGTCCGATGCCGGCGTTCGATCCGTCCGGGCTCCTGTCGCGCGATCGCTGGCAGACAGCCGTCGATGTGCGGCGTTCGGTCGGCCAGGTGCTGTCGGCAGTCTCGTTCGCCCTAGGCGTCGAGCTCACCCGATCGCCGCTTCCGCGCCACGACCTCGTCGATGACCGGGAGGTCCCTGCCGGCCGCCGCAACTACCTGGCGCCCGCGGATCTACGAGCACTTCCTCTGGGCATGTGGGTCGAAGCCGGTCCGTACACGCGGGCCGAGTGGCTCGCACGTGGAGTGGCCGGAGCGACGGGGGTCGGTGCCTTCCTCCGGGTCAACGATCGCTCGTATCTGGCCGTGTACGAGTCGAAGGCTGGAGCGATGTGGCGGCTCGAGACGACCGGCCGCGGTGCTCATCTGGGGCTCGTTGGTGAGGGCGTCTCCGACTCCCTCAGCGAGGCGAAGGCGGCAGTCCGCGACGCCCTCGCCGATCGATTCCCTGACGCGGCTCGGGGCATCGATGCGTCGGCGTCGGGGCGCGTGCTGTCGGGCGCATTCGGCTGGGCAGCGTTGCCGGATGGTCGGGACGATCGGACGCAGCACCGGTCGTTCGATGATCGGGTGAGCGCAATGGTCTGCCCCGGTCCGGGCGGACGTTGGCAGACCTGGGTCACCGTCGACGGCAGCCAGCGTCAGGGACCGCTCGCGGCAGATCCAGAGGCGGCCCGCACAGCCGCCGACGCGCTTGCACGAGGAGCGCTGATGGAGTTGGCGTCAGCTGCCCCCGACCGCTCCGATGCCATGGTCCGAGATCTCGCGAGCGCAGGGGACGGCTGGCACCGGGACGACCTCGTCTCGATCATTGGCCATCGCCTGACCGACGAGCATCGTGACGAACTGGCGTCAACGAAGGACCCGATCCGCCTCACGGAACTGATGGTCAACGCCGGCGTCCTCGCACCATCCACGATGCTCCACGTGCTCGCCGCCGAGAGGGTTGACCTCGACGCTGTCCTTCCGTTGGTACCGACGATCGGCGTGCCGATCGCGGAGGCAATACGACTCATCAGCTCGGAGTGGGGAGCGGAGCGATTGGTGGCCGGCCGTTCGCTTGGTGCATCGGTGGACGAACTGCGTGCAGCCGGGTGCACCGCCGTAGAGATGCTCGCTGTTGCGCCGCGGGAGCAGTTGCGCGGACTCGACCAGCGTGAGCACACCTGGGAGGTGGTCGCTCCGACTCTTATCGAGGCGGGCTACTCCGTGGCCGAGGCAGTCGGACACCTGGCAGCACATGCTCCGACGCCGGAGACCTTTGCTGCGGGGGTTTCGACGATCGTCGAGTCGCCCGTCGAGGCGTTCAGCATCGCGGGTCGCTCGGCCCAGGTGGAAGACCTCGTTGCGTTGACCGAGCGATACGGGCTCGACCACATCGAGTCAGCTGGTGTGGTCGCCGCGGCATGCGTGCCGGTCGAGAAGGCGGTCGCCGT
>CALMLJ010000313.1 GCA_937868025.1 uncultured Acidimicrobiaceae bacterium | reverse complement strand
TCAGGTCGACGAGCCGACCCCGATAGGTCTCGAGGTGGTCGACCTCGGCCGCGGCCGCGTCGAGGAGTTCGGTGACGCCGTCGGCGCCGGGCGTGGGCAAGAGGGGCTCGAGGTCCCAGGCGATGTCGTCGACGGAGGTGATGTCGGAAGCCGTATCGGTCATGGCGACAGGCTAGGTGCGAGCCGGCCACAACGGTGGTTGCCGGTGACCCCGACATCAGTAACATCATGTCACCGACGTGGGGTGCGGCGGTGTGGGAGGTTGGCATGGGTCGGTTCGGCAGCAGGATCGTGGGCGTGTTGGTGGGCCTCGCAATGATCGCCTCGGCGAGCGCTTGTGCTCCCGACGGACCGTCGGGGGTCGCAGCCGTCGGCGCTCAGTGCACCAGCCCGCCACAGATCGTCGCCGGAGCGAGCCTGTTCGGATGCGACCTCGCCGGCCTCGATCTCCACGGTGCGGTGCTCACGGGCGCCGACCTGCGGGGAGCGCTGCTCGGCGGCGCCAATCTCGCGGGCGCCGACCTCCGCAACGCGAATCTCACCGGCGCCGACCTGTCCGGCGCCGATCTCACGGGGGCCGACCTCGCAGGTGCCGTGCTCGCCGGCGCCCTGCTCCTCGGCACGATCCTCGCACTCACCAATCTCACCGGCGCGAGCTTCGACTTCGGGACCGTGTTCGGATTCGGGGCCGGAGACCCGGCACCACCGGCATGCGGTGCCTACTGCCCGGGTTACAACGAGGCGACCGTCGACACCGGCCGGGAGATCTGCGACGAGGGATACGGCGCTCGGTTCGGCATCCCCGACTTCTACCTCACGCGTTCGTCGTCGACGTTGGCCACCGAGGGACGGCGCAGTGTCGTGACCGACGCCGCGACCGACTTTCGTGGCGCCACCTTCGGCGGTCCGGGCAACCTGCTGTCGTCACTGGCGTTGCGCGGCCTCTCCCTCGCCGAGGCAGACTTCTCCGACGCCACGTTCGACGGCCAGGTGCTCGGCTGCCGCGACGTGAGCGGCGGACGGTTCGAGCGGGCGCACCTCACCGGCGTCCAGCTGATCGACGTGGACGCCACCGGCGCCGACTTCGGCGCCGCCCTGTTCGACGGCGGCAGCAAGCTCTGCGCCCTCGACCTCACGAATGCCGATCTCGACGGCGCCCGGTTCTGGGGCGGCACCGGCATCAGTTGCACCGACCTCGGAGACGACCTCCGCAGCGCCCTTCCGGCGCTCGTCGTGTTCGACGCCGCCTCGATGCTGGGAGTGCAGTTCGGTGAACCCGACGGGACCGGCCAGCGGGTCATCTGGCGCAACCTGAGCTCGACCGTGCCGACGCCAGGGGTTTCCGCCGACCTGGCGGCGCTCAGCGGTTCGGCGGCCAACGCCGACTTCAGCGGCGCCGTGTTCGGTTCGACGACGATCGGCCCGTTCGCCGTTCTCGGGTCGGGCCAGTGGGACGACATCGACTTCCGTACGTCGGACTGGACCGGCGCCGAGTTCCACGGCACGCAGAGCTTCGTCGGGTCGATCTGCCCCGACGGTTCGACCGGCGACCCTGCGACGCCGTGCTTCCCACTCCTGCCGTAGCTGCCCCGAACGCAGCGATCAGACCGGGGCGATCTCGGTGGCTTCCCAACGGCCCTGACGACCAGGCCGGTCGACGAAGCGAACCGATGCTCCGATGTCGATCTGCCGGGTGCCGTCGAGGATCGCCGTGCAGTGGAAGGGGTACTCGGTACCGTCCGCTCCCGTGACGACACCAATGCCACGCGGATCGTCGAACTCGGTCACGGTGCCGGTGCGAACGGTCATCATCGAACCGAGGTACCGGAGCGAACGAAGGGAGCGCAGCGACCGAACCGAGCGAAGGTGGCCGAGGTCATCTAATGGACGATCTTTGCGAGTGGCAGTTCGAGGATGTCGGTGGCTCCGGCGTCCTTGAGTGCGGGGA
>CALMLJ010000312.1 GCA_937868025.1 uncultured Acidimicrobiaceae bacterium | reverse complement strand
ACTGGTGTTCGTCATGCCTCCATTCAAGCACGTGCCACTGACACTGAAGCGGGCCAGTGGTGTTCGAATCGGGCGAAGCGCAGTATCAACCGCCGAGGAGGGGGGCGAAGACCGCTTCGACCTCGGCATCGGACGCCCGCCGGAGCGAGGTGGCGATCTCGAACAGCTGGTCGTCGGTCAGGGCCGACGACGCGACGATGACCGTCGGCCGTGTCGCCGTCCCGGCGATCGCGACGCGGTGCTGGCCGCCGTCGGCCGATCGTGACCGGTACCAGGTGACGTCCCTCGTCGTCATTCGCTCCACAGGGCCCATGGTCATGAACATGGCGATCATGTTGGCGGCGACGGCCTGATCGGGCTCGTGCACGTCGACGGTCACCCGCTCCACGGTGTCGGGAAGCGAGAAGTTGAGCTCGGCCCCGTTGATGCCGTTGCCTCGGCTGATCAGCTTCCGGGTCGTCTCGGCATCGGCGGGTCGGGCGAGCGGGAAGGGCTCGAAGCCCGGCGGCGGCGTCGCCGTCCAGCTGCCGTCGGATCGGCGGTGGATGCTGTCGACGTAGGCCCGCACCTGCTCAGCGGTGACGCCGGTGGCGATCGTCTGGACCCGGTGGCCATCGCCGTCGTCGAACACCGCGTGGACGTCGCTGGGAACCGTCGACCACGACCGAAGCTCGGTGGTGCGACCACCGAGCACGACGGTTTCGAGCAACGTGTCGCCGGGGTCGCTCGGCAGGCTGCCGATGACGTCGTTGATCACGTCGCCGACGCTCAAGGTCGCTCCCGACGCCGGGTCCCACAACGGCACCAGCCCCGACAAACCACCCATCGTCGCCGGCGACACGCCGATGAGGCTGTAGTCCTCGAGCTCGGAGCCGGTGGGAAGCTTCGGCAGCCAGCCGCCCCACCCTCGGATGCGTTCGACCGTGTCCTCGATTCCCTTGCGTTCCTGGCGGGCTCGCTTCTCGGTCCCTGTGCCCAGGGCGGCGGCGAAGGTGTCGATGTCGACCGAGCGGATCGCGTCGAACGCTGCGAGGGCGACTGGCCCGTCGTGGGCGCCGTCCTTCGGGAGGGCCATCGAGACCCAAGCACCGTCGCGCACCCCCCTGAGCTGGCGCGGGTTGTCGGTGAGTTGCAGCACCCAGTCGGGCCCACCCCGCAGCACGGTCCAGCCGGGGGCGGACACACCCGACAGCAAGGACGCCGCGGCATCGAACGCTGCGCCGCTCGCGTTCCTGACCGTGACGGACATCCCCGACGCCCGTGCGCTGTACCCGTCGAACATCTTCGGGTTCGTGGCGCGAGGTACCAAGGGCCGGAAGCCACGAGGCACCGCACCGACGTCGACTCGGGCGGGGTCGTCGTCGTAACGCACGCCCGCAGCGACATCGGACAGTTGCCGGTCGGTGAGTCCGCGACCGAACACGGCGATCCGTTGGGTGCCGCGGCGGATGGCGACCACCGACGGTCGACCCGGGGTGGTCGCGAGGACGGCGCGGTCGGCGCCGGGGAACGACGTCACCGGCAGTTCCGTGGTGGTGCTGATGCCGTCGGTGGGGTAGTCGTCGGGGTGGTCGAACCAGTCACCGGGGTCGAACGTGTCCGAACCCCGCAACGACGAGAACGGGTCCATCATCGTGTCGTCCCGTGGTCCGGTGACCACGAGGGTGAGCAACTTCGCCTCGTTGCCCACGTCCCCCGAGATCAACGTGTCGATCGTGCCGTTGACCATGCCCGGGATCTGTGCCGTTTCGAGGTTGTCGGATGGCTCCGGCACGAACTCGGCCACCGCGTCGCCGCCGGGAGGGAGGAGGAACGGGGTGCCGGGCCCGGCGAGGCGGCGGACCTCGCTCGACGGGAGCGTCGAGACGCGCTGGGTGTCGTCGCGGGTCAGTGCCAACACCCCGACGACGAGCAGCATCACGGCCGCGGCGGCGAGCGCGATCGTGGTGGTGCGGCGGCGGGGACCGGTACCCCCGAGCCGCGCCGGTGGGCTGGGGCGGTCGAGCAGCGCCTCGATCGTCGGCATCGTGACCGCAGCGCCGATCGCGTCACGCCGCGCCTCGAGGTGAGCGATGAGCTCGCCGGTGAAGGTGTCGGTCATCGTTCCACCTGGGTTCGGAGTTGGGCGAGCCCTCTGCGGACGAGGGTGCGGACGGTGGGTTGGCGGACGCCGAGCGCCTCGGCGATGTCGGCGTCGCCGAGGCCCTCGCAGTAGCGCAGGACGATGGCGGCGCGTTGGCGATCGGGGAGTCGGCGCACCACGTCGTCGAGGTGGTTCACATCCAGGGCGGCGTCCTCGCCGAGCAGGTCGCGCTCTTCGGTCCGGCGCCGCACGGCTCGACGCCGTTGCACATCGCGCCCGCCGTTGACCACCGACCGCCGCAGGTAGGCGATCGGGTCGGCGACACGGATCCAGTTGCGGTGCAGCGCGACGAACGCGTCCTGGGTGATCTCCTCGGCCGTCTCGACGTCGTCGACGAGCAGAGCGGCGAGGCCGACGGTGCGCCGGTACTGGTCGGCGTACACGTCGGCGAAGGTCGGCCGCACCGCAGTCGTGCTCACCAGCTCGGCACCCGTAACCGCGGTACGGGCAGCGGGAGTGGGGGTGGGCGCCGTCATTGGAGATACGGACGCACGAGTGCGCGATTCCGTTTCGCGGTGCCGTCCATCACCTCATCTTCGCCTGCAGCGCAGGGGTCTAGATCGAGTTGATGGTCGTCGTGGTGCCGTAACCGGGGCTGGTGATGGTGTTCCAGTTGACGTCGGCCGTTGTCACCTTCGTGACCGCGATCGTTACCGACACCACACCGGTGCGCACGCCGGAGCTCTTCGACAGCGTGTTGTCGTAGAGCGAGAACGTCGCCGACCCGTTCGCCCCCACGTACAGGGTCGAGGTGGAGGTGGTGGTCGACCCGTTCGACATCGTGCGGGTCACGAGCAGGTCGAGGGTTTGCCCTCGGTTGTAGGCGTTCGTGAACGTGGCGTTCGCAACCCAGGCGCCGTAGCCGTTGTTGGCCGACCCGTTCCACCACTGAGTGGTGGCCGACCTGTTCGACACCGTCGTCACGAACGCCGGGTTGTTCGCGATGGTGGTCGTCGTGGCGCGGGTCGTGGTCGGTGCCGCCGTGGTCGTGGTGGCGCGGGTCGTCGTCGTGGCGCGGGTGGTCGTCGGTGCCGCCGTCGTCGTGGTGGCTCGGGTGGTCGTCGGCGCGGCCGTCGTGGTCGTGGCGCGGGTGGTCGTGGGCGCGGCCGTGGTCGTGGTGCTCGGCGGGGGAGCGGTGATGGTCGTGGTGCTCG
>CALMLJ010000311.1 GCA_937868025.1 uncultured Acidimicrobiaceae bacterium | reverse complement strand
GTCGGTGACCTCCGACGGGAGGTCGGACACCGCGGTCTCGTCTGCCATGGGCTCGCTCTCCCCCTCCACCGTCCAAATCTGACGAACCGTCAGATTCTACGAGCACGACCCCAAGCGCCCAAATCGGCGCGAGGCTGTCCCGATGAGCGACGACCAACGGGCAGCGGTGCAGCAGGTGTTCGACGGCGCGGCCGAAACGTACGACGCGGTGGGCGTGTCGATGTTCCAACCGATCGCCGAGCAGTTGGTCGCGGATCTGTCGCCGCGGTCGGGCGAACGAGCCCTCGACGTCGGGTGTGGTCGCGGCGCAGTGCTGTTCCGTCTCGCCGAAGCCGTCGGCCCGACCGGGCGCGCCGTCGGCATCGACCTCTCGCCTCGCATGGTCGAGGCGACCACGGCCGACGCGGGAGCGGCCGGGCTGGCAGTGGAGGTGAGCGTCGGCGATGCCCAGGCGCCCGACGTCCCCGACGCGGCGTTCGAGCTCGTGGCCTCGTCACTGGTGCTGTTCTTCCTGCCCGACCCGGCCGCCGCGCTCGCGGCCTGGCACGGCAAGCTCGTCGAAGGCGGGCGCCTCGGGGTGTCGACGTTCGGGCCGCTGAGCGACTCGTGGTACGACGTCGACGCCACCTTCGCCCCGTATCTCCCGCCGGGAATGGCCGATCCCCGCACTCGCCAGGCCGACACCCCCTTCGGCTCCGACGAGGGAATGGAGCGGTTGGTCGCCGACGCCGGGTTCAACGATGTGCGGACGGTCCTCACCACGGTGCCGGTCCGGTTCGACGACGAAGAGCAGTGGTACCGGTGGACGTGGTCGACCGGCCAGCGCCGCATGTGGGCTGCCGTTCCCGAAGCGGATCGTCTGGCGGTTCGGGCCGCCGCCGAGGAACGCCTTCAGGCCACCCGCGGCAGCGACGGGCGCATCGGCTTCGACCAGGTCGCACGGTTCACGTACGGCCGCCGCTGACCGACGATCGAGCCCGACGACGCGTCAGGCGACGACGCCCGACGCCACCAGCTCGGCGATCGCGTCCGGCGCGTAGCCGGCCGCCTCCAACAGGGCCTCGGTGTCGGTGGCGGACCCGTCACGGATCTCGTAGGGGCCGTCGGGCGTCACGGTGCCCGCCCACACCGGGGCCGACTGCCGGAACGGCCCCTCGGTGACGTGCACGGCGTCGGCGACGTTGCCACGGGCCACGTACTGCTCGTCCGTGACCGCCTCGGCGACCGTGTTCACCGGAGCCACGCAGGTGTCGGCAGGACCGAGGAGCGCGACCCACTCGTCACGCGTCTTCGTACGGAACACCGTGGTCATCGCCGCGGCGATCTCGGGCTGGGCGTCGTCGTCGAGTTGCTTGGTCGCGTACTCGTCGAGGCCGAGCAGTCCGCACAGATTGCGCCAGAACTGCGGCTCGATCGCCCCGACCGAGATGAACTTGCCGTCGCCGCACTCGTAGACCTCGTAGCAGGCGTAGCGACCGGTGAGGATGTAATGGCCCGGCCCGGGCTCGACGCCGGTGGCGAGGTACTCGTCGACGTAGAGCGACATCAGGGCGAAGGCACCGTCGGCGATCGACACGTCGAGGTACTCGCCCACGCCCGTCCGCTCCCGTTGCAGCAGACCGGCCATGATCGCCATCGTCGCCTGCATCCCGCCCGCGGCGATGTCCGCGATCGTCGCGCCCGGAAGGGCCGGGCGACCGTCGGCGCGACGCCCGGTGCAGTCGAGGAAGCCGCCGGTGGCCAGGTAGTTCACGTCGTGGCCGGCCCACGAACTGCGGGGGCCGGTCTGGCCGAACCCGCTGGTCGAGCAGTACACGATCCGCGGGTTTCGCTCCGACACCGCTGCGAACCCGATGCCGAGGCGATCGACGACCCCGGGACGGAACGACTCG
>CALMLJ010000310.1 GCA_937868025.1 uncultured Acidimicrobiaceae bacterium | reverse complement strand
GTCGACGGTCGTGACCGAGCCGTCCTTCAAGGTGACCTTCGAACCGAGGAGACCCTTCCAGGTGGGGCCGGTCAGCTCGTCCCCGTCGACCGAATGGCAGTTCTGGCACTGGAACCGGGCCGCAACCGTCTTGCCCTTCGTGCCCTCCGCCGAGAGCTTGACCGGCGGGCCCGAATCGTCGGTGCACGCGGACAGGGCGACGGGGACGGCGATGGTCAGCGACGCCGCGACTGCGACGCGCGCACGACGATGGACGGAGACGGGTGAGCGCATCGGTCCAGTATCACCCGTCGGTCGCGGGGGTCGCGCCCACCAGGGTGCCCCGGAACTTCGGCCCTGCGGTCGACCCGCCGCCGCCACCCGCCATCCGCACGAACCGCACGGCGATCTGTGCCCAGATGACCAAGCCGCCGGCCACCTGGAAGATCGCCGCGGCCAACTCCTGGTCGGACTGGGCGTCGAACGTGTCCCACACCCGCGGCGCCAGCTCGTACACCGAGTAGATGGGCGTCGGCGACCAGGTCATGAAGAACGCCACCGGCAGCGGCGCGACCGACACGCCGATGAGATAGACGATCGCCACCGGGCCCCGCAGTCGCGGCACCATCGGCGACGGCGGTTGCACCGGCATCCAGATGAGGAACCCGGCGCTGATCCACGCCAGGTCGAGCGCAAACGAGCCGAGCTGCGACGTCACCAGCGGGTCGACGAGGATCGGCGCGCTCACGGCGAACAGCAGACTCACCGACACCACGAGCGCCAGGAGCGGGTGGGTGGCGATCCGCAGCACCGCACGGCGGCGTGGCGTCGCCTCGATCCAGCGGCCGAGCGATTCGGGCGCTCCGAAGAGCACGAGCGGGCACGCGATCATCACGATCAACACCTGCCGGACCATCTGCGCCGACACGACGTACCCCGCGCCGAGCGTCGACAGCGGCCAGTCGGTGCCACCGAGGATCAGCACGAGCCCGAGGGCCAGCGAGATCTTGCGCCGCGCCGGGACCTCCGAGCGGAACGCACCCGACCGCCAGAGCCACACCGCGACCGCGGCCACGATGGCCCACGCCCCGATATACGGCTTCCACGTCCACGACCAGTTGCTGCCGTCGTTCGAGCACCACCATCTCATGACGGATCTCCGACCCGGCTCATGACGGATCTCCGAGGAGGCTCATCGCGTCGTCACCGGCCACTCGTAGTCGACGAGCCGCGGGAGATCCTTCAGCCACGCCGCCTTGCGGACGCCGAACGGATAGACGATGTGGCACTCGTTGTCGGGGGTGAACGCCAGGATCTGGCTCGGGTGTTCGACCACGTACGAGCCGTCCTCGCGGGGCTCACCGATGATGATCGAGGGCAGCTGCATCGCGGCGAGGGCCTCGTCGAGCTGTGCCGGATCGGCGCTCAGGCCGACGAAGTCGGGATTGCGCTTGTCGAGATAGGTGCGCATCACCTCGGGGGTGTCGCGTTTGGTGTCGACGCCGACGAAGATGACGTTGGTCTTCGACGCCGGACCGGTGAGATCCGCCAACGTGTCGGCGAGGATGCTCAGGTGGACCGGGCAGACATCGGGGCACGACGTGTACCCGAACAGCATCAGCGTGAGCTTGCCCACGGTTTCCGCTGCCACGTCGTAGGGGGCGCCGGACGTGTCGGTGAACGCGATCGTCGGCTTCGCCACCGGGTACCCGAGCACGGTGCCGGCGAACCCGAGGTTGTCGTCGTCGAGCGCAGCGGTGTCGTCGTCGGAGCAGGCCGTAACGAGGCCGGCACCGGCGGCGACGCCGAGGGCTGCCAGGCCGGAGGCCCGGAGGAACGAGCGGCGATCGTGCTCAGCCACGGCCGACCACGTCATCGATGTCGTCGGTCACCGTCGCCGGAACCGTCACCGTGCCGGCCTGCTCGAACGTGAGCGTGAGGTCCACGGTGTCGCCGGCGGCGAGCCGGTCGGGTTGCAGCATCATCAAGTGGAGCCCTCCGGGGCTGAGGGAGACGGTCTCGCCCGCCGGGATCTTGACCGATCCGACGCCCGCCATGGTGGCGCGGCCATCGGGATCGACGGTGGTCTTGTGCAACGTCGTCAGCTCGGCCCGGGGCGTGGAGACCTTCAGGAGCCGGTCGTCGGCGTCGCCGTCGTTGGTGATCCTCAGGTAGATCGCCGCCGAGTCGGCCGTGGCAGGGACGGGAACGACGGCATCGGCGACCTCGATCCTCGACGTGCCCGGCCCACACCCGACCAGTGCGGCCACACCGAGGCTGCCGACGAGGGGCAGCACGAACCGGAGGGCGGAGGATCGACGGGGCA
>CALMLJ010000309.1 GCA_937868025.1 uncultured Acidimicrobiaceae bacterium | reverse complement strand
CGGGATCGGCTGGCGTCGGGATGAGCTGGCCCAGATCGGTCACCTCGGCAGCGTACGAGCCTGGACGGTGCTGGTCTGCCGGGCGGATCACGACGACGCTCCGGACGACGTCGGAACCACGTGCGTCGTACGATCGGAGCGATGATCGATCAGACGACGACCTACACCGTCGAGTTGGGGTTCCTGCCACCCGACGCCGCGATTCCCGACGCTGAGCATCCGGGCCTCCTGCGGGCCGGCGACCGGGCGACCGCGCCGTACGGCCGCGAAGGCGTGGAGGTGCACCGATGCCTGGCGACCGACCTGCTGCAGACCACGGGCTCCGACGTCGATCTCTTCGGCGCGGGGTTCGACACTGTCGATCTTGCGCCGTTGGCCGAACTGCAATCCGTGTTCGCCCGCGTTCGTGACGCTCAATCGATCACCGACGGCGACGCGGTCGCGATCCGGGCCGCCCTCGATGGCGCGGCACTGCAGTGCTCCAGCGGAGTGACGCTCAACGTGCTCCACATCGCGGACGAAGGCATGTTCATGCGCACGGCCGGCCCGAACCGGATGGCGTTGGTGCCCGACCACTCGAACGGCATGAACGACCACGGGCCGGCCACCTCCGTCCACGCCGACCAGGACGTCTTCGGAACGCCGATGCGCCAGCTGATGGAAGGCCGAGCGCCCACGCTCTTTCGTCACGACTCACCCGACGGCCACAACAGCGACGCATCGCTGATGATGCTCAACCTGTGGATCCCGCTGCAGCAGGTCACCCAACCGCTGGTGCTCGCCGACGGGCGCACCGTCGACCGGCGACGCCATCAGCTCCGCTACGGCCTTCCGACCGGGTCGTTCCTCGAGCGCGACGGCGAGATGTCCATCAACGACATCTGGGCGTTCCTGCCCGACGCGGACCAACGCTGGTACTTCCGCTCCGAGATGGACCATCGAGTCGCGTACGCCTTCGACACACTCAGCTGCCCCCACGGCGCTGCGGTGCTTCCCGGAGAGTCGATCGCCGAGCAGTGCACTCGGGCACTGATGGCCGCCGAAGCTGCGGCCGAACTCGGCAACGTCATCGGGGCGGCGGATGCAGTCTCGGAACTGGCCGACCTTCATGCTCCCGCCGACGCGACGCCGGCGCTTCGACGGGCGATCGACGACATGCTCGCCGTCGCCGCGGAGGTGCGAGATCCGGGTTCGGATCGTGCCCGGTCGACCGACTGGGTGACGCAGTCGCGCACCGCCCGTCAGCGCGTGGTCCGTCTGTCCATCGAGCTGCGGCTGGTCGTCTCCGTCACCGGGAGCTGACCCGGGCGAGGTACTCCGTTGCAAGGCGCCGGCTCTCGGGATCGGCGAACGCTGCGGCCATGCCCGCGACCTCGTCCGCGGCCGACGGCGAGCGGTCGTCGATCGGTGGGACCGCAGCGTCGACCTGGCGTTTCGTCGTGCGAAGCACCAGCGCCGAGCGCGCCGCCAGCTGCGCGGCGAGCTCATCGGTCGCCGCCCCGAGTTCGTCGTGGGCGACGAGCCGGTTGACGAAGCCGGAGCGGACCGCCTCGTCGGGCCCGAACTCCCGCCCCGTCAGGACGAGGTCTTTCGTTAGCGCCGGACCCAGCTCGCGAACGAGGAGGGGGACACCTGCCCAGTAGAGCGGGATGCCGAGGTCGACCTCGGGCAGCCGGAAGCGTGCGCTGTCGGCTGCGATCCGCAGGTCGCACGCCGCAGCGAGCACCACGCCACCGCCGAGACAGTGGCCGTGGATCGACGCGATCGTGAGCGCCTGCATGCCCGCGATCGCCTCCGACATCGCACGCCCGACGTCGGCCGACCGTTCGGGTGGCCCCAATTCCTGCCAGCGTTGATCGGACAGGTCGAAACCCGCGGAGAACGAGCGACCGGCCCCGGCAATCACCACCACCTTCACCGCGTTGTCGGCGTCGAGCCGTGTGGCAACCGTGGCGAGGCCCTCCAACGTGGCGCGATCGAGCGCGTTGAGCTTGTCCGGCCGCGACAGTGTGACCCGCGCGATCGAACCGTCCACCGCAACCTCGAGCCCTGGCAGTTCCCACATCAGACGACCTCCCGTTGTCCGGACGCCGCCGGCGACAACGCAGACTACGGTGCGGCCACCGGACCCGTTCCGAACCACCGGGCACTGGCCTCGGCCAGCTCGGGGTCGGCCAGGTCGCCCGCCCATGCCACGTGGCCGTCGGGCCGGATGAGCACCACCGGCGGGACCGTGACCTCTCCGACGACGGGCAGCTCGCAGCTTCCGACCGGGTCGGCGTCGACCACTCGCATTCGACCGGTGACCGACGCCTCATTTGCGCCGTCGGGGCGATCTACTCCACCGAGCCGGAGGAGCACCGGGCGCGCCTCGTGGAGGAGCGCGAACACGGTCGTCATGCCATCGGCGGTCCGGAGGTCGATGTCCGGCAGTCGACGGCCGACCAGCGGGTGCGGGTGGCCCTCGTCGTAGTGGATGTCCAACCCCGTGGTCATGGAGGCGATGCGTCGACGGGGCTCGTCGAGACCGAGGAGTTCCGCCACGATCGAGCGCA
>CALMLJ010000308.1 GCA_937868025.1 uncultured Acidimicrobiaceae bacterium | reverse complement strand
TCGAGGCCAAGGGTCGCCACGACCCGTGTGTGCTCCCCCGGGCGGCGCCGATGGTGGAGTCGGTGGTGCTGCTCGTCCTCGCCGATCACTGGCTGTTGCAGCGCACCGTCGACGTGCTGCCGCCCCGGTGACCGCTCGCCGGCTCATCCTCTTCGACCTCGACGACACCCTCTCGGACCGGGCCGGAGCGTTTCGCAACTGGGCGCGGAAGTGGATCGCCCGCCACGGCATCGGCGACCCCGACGCGCTCGACTGGATGTGCACGAACGACGACGGCGGCTATCGGCCCCGCGACCTGTTCTTCGCCGACGCCAAGGAGCGGTTCGCCTTGCCCCAGCGGGCGTCTGAGTTGGCGCGGGACTACGCGCTGACGGCGCACGACGACTACCACGAAGACCCGGTCATCGTCGGCGAACTCCGTTCGCTCGTCGATCGTGGCGCCCGGGTCGGTCTCGTCACCAACGGCGCGGTCGGCCAACAGGTCAAGGCCGAGAAGCTCGGCATCATGCCGCTGCTGTCGTGCTGTGTGGTCTCGGGCCTGGTCGGGATCCGCAAGCCCGACCCGCGAATCTTCGCGCTCGCTGTCGAGGAGGCAGGTGGCCCCGGCCCCGACGTGCCCTGGATGGTCGGTGACAACGCCGACTACGACGTCGGCGGCGCCCAGTCGGCCGGCCTGCGCGGCATGTGGATCTCCCATGGCCGAGACTGGGACCAGGCCCAGCCGCCCCCTGACGCCATCGCCGTCGACATAACATCCGCCATGGCCCTCCTGCGGGGCTCGTTCCCCGATTGATGCCCTTGGAGGCACCCCCGTGAGCTACGTCGACTACGACGCCGGCACTCCCCCGCCCGTCCCCCAACGTGTCTACGCCGCCGCCGTGTACGACGCCTACAAGGTGTACCGGAGTGGCGAGGACGAGATACGAGCGCTCGACGGCGTCACCGTCGGCTTCGAGGCCGGCCGCTTCACCGCGGTCATGGGCCCGTCGGGCTCGGGCAAGTCGACCCTCATGCAGTGCGCCGCCGGCCTCGACACCCTCACGGCCGGCCGGACCTTCATCGAGGACGTCGAGACGACGCACATGAACCCCACCGAGCTCACCCTGATTCGGCGCGAGAAGCTGGGCTTCATCTTCCAGGCGTTCAACCTGATCCCGGCGCTCACCGCGAAGGAGAACATCCTCCTGCCGCTGACGCTGTCGCGCCGACCCGTCGACCAGGCGTTCTTCGACTACGTCGTGTCGACCGTCGGGCTCGGTGACCGCCTCGACCACACGCCAGGCCAACTGTCGGGTGGTCAGCAGCAGCGTGTTGCCGTGGCCCGGGCGCTCGTCAGCCGACCGGCGATCATCTTCGGCGACGAACCCACGGGCAACCTCGACTCGCGGTCGAGCGCCGAGGTGCTCGGGTTCATGCGATCGGCGGTCGACCAGTGGCACCAGACGGTGGTGATCGTCACCCACGATCCGGTTGCTGCGTCGCACACCGACGCCGTGCTGTTCATGGCGGACGGCAAGGTCGTCGACTACCTCGAACGTCCGACGGCCGAGGCCGTCTTCGACCGTATGAAGACGATGGGGCGCTGACATGTGGAGCATCGCAACCAAGACCCTGCGGGCCAACCTCTCGCGTTTCGTCGCCACACTCGTGGCCATCGCCGTCGGTGTCGGGTTCCTCACCGCCGGCACGATGATCACCAACTCGATCGAGAACTCGCTGGGCGGGGAGATCGATCGCCAGTACGAAGGCGTCGACGCCGCGGTCGGGCCGCGGTCGGAGGACTCCCAGCCGGGAGCCAACACCTTCGCCGTCAGCGTGCTGGACGCGGTGAAGGGCGCCGACGGCGTGGCCGATGCCGCGGGCATCGTGATCGGTTCCACGAAGCTGCCGGCATCGCTGACCGACGAGGGCGATGACGACAACGCCGACTCCGCCGGCGACGTGTTCGCTCAGGGCCCCACGGTGCGAGCGTGGATCGACGACGACCGCCTGAACCCGATCGACCTGGTCGACGGCACCG
>CALMLJ010000307.1 GCA_937868025.1 uncultured Acidimicrobiaceae bacterium | reverse complement strand
AAGTGGATCGGCCCCGAGCACCGGGCCTCCGCCGAGGCCATGGGCGCGACGGTCGTCGACCGGGCATCGGTCGTCACGACGCACCTCGCCGAGATCGCCCGGGAACACGCGCCGCAGCTCCTGAGTCGCCAGGACGTGAAGGCGCTCATCGATCTCGTTCGCGAGCACGACAGCGCCGTCGTCGAGGATCTGGCCGCGTGCGGTGTGAGCCTCGCCGAGACCCAGCAAGTGCTCCACCACCTGCTGGCCGAGCAGGTGCCGATCCGCGATCTCACCCGCATCCTCGAGGTGATCAGCGAACGCGCCCGCGTCACCCGTGACACCGAACTCGTGGTCGAGGCGGTCCGTCAGTCGCTCGGCCCCACCATCTGCGCCGCCCGCTCGAACAACGGGCATCTCGCGGTCATCACGCTCGACCCGCTGGTCGAGCAGGGACTGCTCGGCACGTTGCAGCGCAACGAAACCGGGTCGTACCTCGCGCTCGAACCGGAGACCGCGGCGCGCATCGGCCGGGCGCTCGTCACGCAGCTCCGTGCCGCTGAGCAGGAGGGCCACGAGCCGGTGCTCGTCTGCGCCCCGAGCATGCGCCCGGCGATGCGCAATTTCGTGAGCCGACTCGTTCCGCACCTTCCGGTGCTGTCCTACGACGAGTTGGCGGACCATCTCACCATCGATGATCTAGGAGCGGTGACCCTTGACCAGAGCAATGCTTGACCGCCGGCCGGAAGCCGGCACCGGCTCGCGCGAGCTGCGGTACGAGGGCTTCCCCCTCGAGGCCGTACTCGCCCGCGTGCACGCCGCGCACGGTGCCGACGTGACCATCACCGCTGCCGACCGGGTCCGCCGCGGTGGCATCGGCGGCTTCTTCGCGAAGGAGCTGTTCCAGGTGACGGTCACGGTGCCCGCTCCCGCCGACGACGACGAGGCCGAGCTGAACTTCGTGCCGTTGGGTCGCATGAGCATCTTCGGCGACGACGCCGTCAGCGACCTCGAAGTCATCGGTGACGAGCCGGACTACGACGAGATCGACCCCGAGGATGTTGCCGGTGCGTTGTCGCTCGACCCGGCACCCGTTCGTGACGATGCCGACGCCGAGATCTGGGCACTGCTCGCCAAGGCGGCCGTGTCGACGCCGCCGGCCCCGGCCGCGCCCCAGGCGCAGGCCCCGGTGCCCGTTCCGGCTCCGGTTGCGGTTCCGGCGCCGGTTCCAGTCGCGGCTCCAGTCCCGGCTCCAGTCCCGGCGGCCGGAGCGATCGCCCCCGCGGTCGTCGCTCCTGTCACGCAGCTGCCCGAGATCGTCGCTCCCATCCACTCGGCCGGGCCGATCGCGTCGACGACGCTCATCCCGGCGTCGAGCGTGGTCGGCACGCCGTTCGACCCGGCGCAGGTCACTCCGCCGTTCCCCGGTGCGGCCTCGGCGGCAGAGCGGCTGCCGGTCACCACGACCCTTCCCGTCTCGGCGGAGGCCGCGGGCTCGACCGGCACGATCCGCGCCGGCGCCCGCGTCGACCTGAACGGTCTCATCGCACGCTTCGAGACCGTGCCACCGGTGCCCCCGCTGCCGACAGCGGGAATCGTCGCGGTCATCGGGTCACGCACCGAGGCACTCGAGGTCGCCGGCGGGCTCGCCGCCCGACTCGGTATCCCGACCGACGAGGTCATCGTGGCGTCGCCGCCCGCCGATGTCGTGGTCCCGACGCCGGAGGACGCCATGCGTCTGGCGGCGACCACGCGGTATCGCTGCGCCCCCGTCGCGGTCATCGTGCTGGAGCTGGTGCC
>CALMLJ010000306.1 GCA_937868025.1 uncultured Acidimicrobiaceae bacterium | reverse complement strand
CGTACGGCCTGATGATCTACCAGGAGTCGGTCATGCGGGTGGCGCAGAAGTTCGCTGGCTACTCGCTCGCCGAAGCGGACAACCTCCGTAAGGCCTGCCTGCCTGTCGGCACGCGGATCCTGAGCAGGTCGCGGGGCTACGTGCCCATCGAGTCGGTGATGTCCCTGGCGGATCGGCGAGTGCAGACGATCGATACCACGTCAGCGACGTCGAGGTTCGAGACTGTTGACGACGTCTGGTCGGTGGGTCGCAAGCCGGTGTTCCGTCTGACGACTTCGACGGGGTACACCGTTGAGGCAACGTCCAACCACCCGTTCCTCGTCGAGGACGGTTGGCTCGAGCTCGGCAAGATCCAGGCCGGGGATCTCGTCGGCGTCGCCGGGAGAACGAGAACCCACGGCGGGTCCCGTGTGACCGGGGCCGAAGTCGACCTTGCCGCGCTGTTGGTCTCGGAGGGCTATACCCCCGACGTGCGCCGACAGGCGGGAGGTCCATTCTTCTGCAACACCGATCCCGAACTCCTCGATGCCTTCCGAGCTGCATACCGGACCTTCTTCGGTCGCGAGCATTCGAGCGAGTGCACGATCGAGGGAGTGACCCGCCTGCGCCTCAGCCGTCAGGAGCTGCTCGACCTCGAACCGATCCTCGGCCGTCTCGGGCTGTCTCGGGACAAGGTCGTCTCACCACGTCTCGTCAACGCGCCATTGCGCAAGGTGGAGCGGTTCCTCGGCCTCTACTTCTGTGCGGACGGGTGGACCGACGCCTCGGGGGTGCACTACGCCTCGGCGAGCCTCGACATCTGCCGATCGCTCAAGCGGATGCTGCTTCGGCTCGGGGTCGTCGGCAACCTGCATCGCCGCGAGATCCCTGGACACGGCACCCATTGGACGGTCTCGATCGCGGACAAGGGCATGGCGCGGCGATTCCTGCTTGCCGTCGGGCCACATCTCACGACGTCGAAGCGTTCCAAGGCGGACCGGTGGGCGGCGACATGGGGTGACGCCGCGAGCGCGACGAACATCGGGATCCCCTCCTCGATCCTTGCGTCGGAGCTCGAGCGCCGAGCCGCGGTCACGGGTCGGTCTCGCCGAGACCTCGGCGTCGACTCCGGGGGCTACACCTCCGTTCGTCTCCTCCATCGCGAGACCCTCGACGGGTTGTTGTACTCCGAACGACTCGAGGACCTTCGCACCGGCGATCTGCTCTGGGACCGCGTGGTGTCGATCGACTACGTCGGCGAGAAGGAGTGCTTCGACTTCCAGATGAGCAACCCGGACCGCCCGTACGCGGTCGTCGAGGACTTCCTGGTCCACAACTGCGGCAAGAAGATCCGCGAGATGATGGCGAAGGAGCGGAAAGGTTTCGTCGAGGGCGTCGAGAACACGGGCTACGGCGAGAAGCTGGGCACCGAGCTGTTCGACATCATCGAGAAGTTCGCCGACTACGCGTTCAACAAGAGCCATTCCTACGGCTACGGGTTCATCTCGTATCAGACCGCGTATCTCAAGGCGAACTATCCCGCCGACTACTTCTCCGCTCTGCTCACGAGCGTCAAGAGCTCACTCGAGAAGGCCGCCATCTACCTCGCCGAGTGCCGGGTGATGGGCATCGACGTGACGGTGCCCGATGTCAACCGGTCCGAATCCGACTTCACGCCGGTCATCAGCGTCGACCTCGAAACGGGCACTCAGACCCAGCAGATCAGCTTCGGCCTGTCCGCCGTGCGGAACGTGGGGGAGGGCCTCGTCGATCTCATCGTGGCCGCTCGCGACGAGGGCG
>CALMLJ010000305.1 GCA_937868025.1 uncultured Acidimicrobiaceae bacterium | reverse complement strand
CTCATCGCGAATCCGTCGCACAGCGGCTTGAGGTACTTCTGCTTCTGCTCGTCGGTCGCCCAGTGGAGCAGCGTGTGCATGTTGCCCTCGTCGGGCGCCTGGCAGTTGAACACGAACGGGCCGTAGTACGCCTTGGCGGCCTCGGCCTGCACCATGGCCAGCTCGACGTGGCCGAGGCCCATGCCACCCCACTCCTTCGGCATGTGCGGCAACCAGATGCCCGCCTCCTGCGCCGCCTTGCGCATGCCGAACAGGATGTTGATGTACTCGTCGCGCTCGATCTCGTCGGGGTCGCCGATCTTCGCCTCGCCCGGCTTGACCACCTCCTCGACGAAGGTGCGGACCCGTAGGCGGAGGTCCTCGAGCTCGGGCGTGAGGGTGAAGTCGATCGACATGCGCCGGAGACTAAACCGTGGCGAGCGCCGATGACGGGGTGTCCGCTCCGACCGTCGCTGGCACGGCCGTGAGGTCGATCGGGGAGGCGGCGATCGGCCGCTTGGTGACGAACAGCACCCCGGCGGTCACCACCGTTCCCGCGACCACGGCGAGGAGCCAGATCAGGGGCTTCTCGACCGCACCCGGCACGAACAGGTCGAAGACCCCGCCGTGCGGCACCGATGTCGCCGAATCCGCGCCCATCGAGATCGCCCCGGCCGTCGCGGAGCCGACGACGATCGCTGGGATCACCCGGAGCGGATCGCGGGCGGCAAACGGGATCGCCCCTTCGGTGATGAACGACAGGCCCAGCACGAGCGCCGGTGCGGCGGAGCCGTGCTCGTCGTTCGTCCACCGGTTCGGGAACAGCTTGGTGGCGAGCGCCAGGCCGATCGGCGGGGTCATGCCGGCAGCCATGACGGCCGCCATCGGTCCGGTCACCCCGCTGCCGATCAGCCCGACCGCGAAGGTGTACGCCACCTTGTTGAGGGGCCCACCCATGTCGGCGGCCATCATCGCTCCGAGGATCAGACCGAGCACCACGGCGTTGCTCCCCTGCAACCCGCTCAACCAGTCGGTCAGGTGATCCTGCACCCAGGAGATCGGCCCGCCGATCACGTAGTACATGACGAGACCGACGGCGAGCGTCGACAGGAGGGGCAGGATCAGGACGGGTTTGAGGCCGGCCATCGACACCGGGAGCTTGATGCGATTCGCCAGCTCTCGGGTCACGTAGCCGGCGAAGAACCCGGCGAGGAGCGCCCCGAGGAAGCCGGCACCGACCTGTGACGCGAGGTAGCCGCCGATGAAGCCCGGCACGAGCCCGGGCCGGTCGGCGATCGAGAAGCTGATGTAACCGGCGAAGACCGGGAGGAACAGCGTGAGGGCGGCGACGCCCGTCGAGAACAGGCGACCGGCGAAACTCCCGGCCAGGTCGGGGTCGTTGGCGTTGATGTTGACGGCGAACGAGATGGCGATCATCAGGCCGCCGGCGACGACGAACGGGAGCATGTAGGACACCCCGGTCATCAGGTGCTGGTACACCTGCTTGACGGCGGCCCGGGCGCCTGCGGGTGCCCCGTCCTCGGCCGGCGCGGACGACCCACTTCCTGCCCCGCCGTCGCCCTCATGGACGATGGGCGACGCCAGGGCCTTCGCGACGACGTCGTCGCCGTGCTTGAGCGCCTCCTTGGTGCCGGTCTCGTAGATCCGCTTCCCGACGAATCGACCGAGGTCGACCTTGGTGTCGGCAGCGATGATCACGGCGTCGGCCGCCGCGACGTCTGCCGCCGTGAGGACGTTCTTCGCCCCGACCGAGCCCTGGGTCTCGACCTTGATCGAGTGCCCAGCATCCTCCGCCGCCCGCTGGAGCCCTTCGGCCGCCATGAACGTGTGGGCGATGCCGGTCGGGCACGACGTGATCGCCACAAGGCGTCGTCCAGCCGTTCGTGCGGGTGCATCGGCAACCGGCGCTGCGTCAACCTGGCTCCCAGCGACCGGCGCCTCCTCGACCGGGACCTCCTCGACCGGAACCTCGGCGAGGGCTCGATCGATCACCGCGGCGGTGTTGCGGATGGCATCGGCGGTCGACACGGCGATCATCGGAAGGCCCGAGAAGCGCACGAGGTCGACGTGGACGTCAGCCGCCACGATCACGGCAGCGGCCGCCCCGACCTCGTCGGCCGTGAGGACGTCGGCGGCGCCCTGGGCCCCCTGCGTCTCGACGGACATCTCGTGTCCCATCGCCGCGGCTTGGCGCTTGAGCGCCTCGGCCGCCATGAAGGTGTGCGCGACCCCCGTCGGGCACGCTGTGACTGCGATCAACCTCATGATTCCCCCTGGATTCCTGTTCGACTTCCGGCTGGTGCAACAACTGGCTTGGGTGTGACGTGGACAGTGGTGGCGAGCGCCTCGACGGCACCGCGGTCGAGACGGGCGTCGACCGCCGAGATGGCCGACGCAGAGCACGCCGTGGCGAAGGCGGCGACGGCGTGCAGCGGGAGATGCCTGAGGCGAGCGGCGATGACCCCGGCGACCATCGCGTCGCCGGCGCCCACCGTGCTCGCGACGGGAACCTGCAGTGGCGCAGCGTGCACCAGGAGGTCCCGTCGGCAGAACAGCGCGCCCTGGGCGCCCATCGAGACCACAGCAAATTCGAGACCGAAGTCGGCGAGCTCGCGGGCGGCGTCCAGGACGTCGTCGGGGCGGTCGAGTCGTCGTCCCACCAGGTCCTCGAGTTCGTGCTCGTTGGGCTTGATGAGGTCGGGTCGCGCTTCGACGGCTCGGCGGAGGGCCTCGCCGCTCGTGTCGAGTGCGACCGACGCGCCCCGCTCGTGTGCCACCTCGATGAGCCGCCGATAGAGGTCGGTCGGAACACCGGGGGGCAGGCTGCCGGCGAGCACGATCCACGACGCGCCGCCGGCCAGCGCGCTCACGCGGTCCTCGAGGTCGACGAGGGAGCGGGCGTCGGGCGGCTCTCCGGGGAAGTTGATGTCGGTCGTTCGATCGCCGACGGGATCGACGATCTTCACGCCGATGCGCGTGGCGCCCGGCTGCCGGACGAATCCGTCCTCGATGCCACGATCGGCCATCAGGGCCACGAACGGCGCAGCGTTGTCGTTGCCGAGCAGGCCGGTGGCGGCGACGGAGACACCGAGCTCGGCGAGGCGGGCCGCGACGTTGACGCCCTTGCCCCCCGGCCTCACGACCTCGCGCTCGACCCGGTTCACCTGGGCCGCAGCGAAACCGGGAATCCACAGGGTCTGGTCGAGCGCCGGATTGACGGTGACCGTGACGACGGCGGTCACAGGAGCGCCCGGACGTCGTCGGCGGTCGAACACGCGAGCGCCCGCTCGGCGAGCCGGCGAGCGTCGGCCATCGAAACGTTGCGGAGCCGCGCCTTGACGGCGGCGACGGCGGGGATGCTCATGGACAGCTCGTCGACCCCGAGTCCGCTGAGGATGAGGGCACCCTCGGGGTCACCGGCGATCCCGCCGCACACGCCGACCCACACGTCCTCGGGGCGAGCTGCGTCCACGACCATGCGGATCAGTCGGAGGACCGCCGGGTGCAGCGCGTCCGCCTGCGCGGCGAGCATCGGATGGAGCCGGTCCATCGCCAGGGTGTACTGGGTGAGGTCGTTCGTGCCGATCGAGAAGAACTGCACCTTCTTGGCGAGCTCCGGCGCGATGAGTGCGGCGGACGGCACCTCGATCATCACCCCGATGTCGATCGGCTCGGCGCCGACCTCGCTCCGGGCGATCTCGGCGTGCAGCATCGCCGCGTCGAGGTCCTCGATCCGGGCGATCATCGGGAACATCATCGAGACCGGCCCGAGCTTCGAGGCCCGGTAGATCGCCCTGAGTTGCGGGGCGAACAGGTCGGGCCGCTCGAAGCACAGCCGGATACCCCGGATGCCGAGGAACGTGTTGTCCTCGTGCGGAAGATCGAGGTACGGGACGTTCTTGTCGCCGCCGATGTCGAGCGTACGAACCACGAGCGGGAGCCCGTTGAGCGAGCGCACCATCTCCGCCAGGACCTCGTACTGCTCGTCCTCCGACGGCGGTTCGTCACGCCCGAGGAACATGAATTCGGTGCGCATCAGGCCGACCCCCTCGGCGCCGGCCTCGACCGCCACGGCGGCGTCCCCCGCCCGGTTGACGTTGGCGACGACCTCCACCCGCTCGCCGTCGACGGTGATGGCGGGCCGGAACCTCGCTTGGTGCTCCTCGGCACGGAGGCGTTCGATCCCCCGCTGTGCGCCCTGCGCCGAGGCGAGGTCGCTCTCCTCGAGTTCGAGCCACAGTGCGCCCGCACCGCCGTCGAGGACGGCCACGGCTCCGTCGGCTGGCGCGAGTACCGCCGGACCGGCGCCGACGATGGCGGGGATGCCGAGGGCTCGGGCGATGATGGCGGTGTGCGACGTCGGACCGCCGACGGCTGTGCAGAACCCGATCACTCGGGTGGGGTCGATGGCGGCGGTGTCGGAGGGGGTGAGGTCGTCGGCGAGCAGGATCAC
>CALMLJ010000304.1 GCA_937868025.1 uncultured Acidimicrobiaceae bacterium | reverse complement strand
CCGTAGACGATCGAGCCGAACAGGATGACGCCGTCGGGTCCGAGGCGCTTGCGGACCTTCGGCAGCACCGACGCCATCGCCACGGCCCCGACGCCGAGCGACGCCTCGAGCAGGCCGAACCCGCCGGCGGTCACTTGGAGTCGGGTGCGGGCGAGGAGCGGCAACAGCGCTGACAGGGAGCTGGAGAAGAGGACGAACAGCGCGAGCCGTCCGAGCAGTACGAGCAGGGAGGGGGAGTGGAGGGTGAACCGGAGGCCCGTCCGGATCGCCGCCCCGATGTGCTCGGCGGGCATGGTCGTCACCGGCGCCTCACGTCGCCAGCTCGACACGACCACCACCACGCCGACGAACGACGCCGCGTTCACGAGGAACACCGCGCCGGACCCCGACGCGGCGATCAGCAGGCCGGCAACGGCGGGGCCGACCGACTGCGCGAGGTTCGACGAGATCGAATTGAGCGCGACGGCCTGGGGGAGCTCGTCGCGGGGCACGACCTCGGGCGTGATCGACGTCCACACCGGCATGTTGACCGTGCCGCCCACCGAGAGGAGGAAGGTGAGCACGAGCAACCACGTCGTCGTGATGCGATCGGTCAGCGTCAGGACGCCCATCGTCGTCGCGACGGCCAACATGAACGACTGCGATGCGACGAGCAGCTTCTTGCGGTCGACGACATCGGCCAGGGCGCCGGCCGGGAGGGCGAGCAGGAAGCCCGGCGCGGCGTACACCGTCTGCAACAGGGAGATGAGGGTGGGTGACCGGGTGAGGTCGGTCATCAGCCACGACGCGCCGACGTTGTGCATGAACGTGCCGACGTTCGACGCGAGGCTCGCGATCCACAGCCAACGGAAGATCGTGATGCGGAGCGGCGCCCAGGCGGATTCGGTGGTCGGATCCGCCGCCGGAGCCGTCACGTTGCGGTCACGCGGCGGTCGCACCGGTGGGTCGGGCGAGCACCCCGGCGCCTTCGGTCTGGATGACCTCGTCGGTTGCCGTCTTGATGGCGTTGCGCACGAGGCCGAGCCCCGCCAGGCCCGGGAGTGCGTCGATGCGGGCCTCGACCCGGTCGATGAGCGCATTGCCCTCGTCGCCGCCGAAGAGAAACGCCCCGGCGAACGCCGTCTCGCTGCGGGGGACGTCGCCATTGCCGACGATGTCCCACTGGCGGAGGAGGAACTGCTTGGTGATCCAGCGCGAGCGGGCATCGTCGGTGAGCAGCTCACGGGCCCAGGCCGAGTAGAAGCCCGCGTGCCGGCCCTCCTGTCGCATGATCCGTCCCAGCAGCGTGCTGAGCGTGGGGTGGTCGGCGATCTGGCCGAGGCGGTTGTACGCGGCGTTCGCCGTCCACTCGTTGATCGCACCCCACGTCATGTGGACGGCGGGGAACCGGCGGATGCCGTGACCGAGCAGCCAGAAGATGGCGGGCGACCAGAACAGGTACCGCTTGCCGAAGGTGCGCATGGCGACGAGTCGCTCGTCGTGCGCCGGCCTCCCGTGCATCTCGAGCACGCGCCCCAGCGCCTGTCCGTGCCAGTACTCCTCGTAGTTCCACAGCGTGATGAACGCCGTGAACTGGGGGTCCTTCCACTGCGGCAGCATCAACAGCTCTCGGGAGTACAGCACCGTCTGGTACTCGATGTCGTGCATGTACGCGATGCACCGCAGGACGTTGTCGTCGAGTGGCTGGTCTCGGAACGAATCGAAGTCGAGGTCGTCGGTCTGGACTCGACCCCCCTGCTCCTGGAACTTCTCGATGGGGATCTTCATTGCGGGCTCCGTAGGTGTCGCCGTGAATTCGAGACTACCCCTCGGGGGATTTCGTCAGCCGGGGGTGTTTCGTGAACCCGGCGACCTGAATCCAGTCGATCCTGGCGCCGGTTCCTGTGGGAGGCTGGCGGCCATGGGGTTCTACGAGGATCAGGTCCTGCCGCGGGTCATCGACAAGTTGCTCGGCAATCGCGAGATGGGCAAGCTCCGTGCCCGGGCACTCGAGGGCGTGTCGGGCACGGTGCTCGAGATCGGGTTCGGTTCGGGCACCAACCTCGAGCACTATCCCCGTGAGGTCGATCGCGTGCTCGCCGTCGACCCGGCGACCGTCGGCCGCAAGCTGGCCCGCAAGCGCCTCGCCACTGCCCGCGTGCCGGTCGAGTTCATCGGGCTGGACGGACAGTCGCTGCCGCTCGACGACGAGTCGGTCGACAACGCCGTGAGCACCTGGACGCTGTGCACGATCCCCGATGTCGCGGCAGCGCTCGCCGAGGTGCGTCGGGTGCTCAAGCCGGGCGGTCGCCTCTACTTCCTCGAGCACGGCCTGTCCGACGATCCCAAGGTCGCTCGGCGCCAGCACCGCTTCGATCCGTGGCAACAACGCGTCGCCGGCGGGTGCCACCTCGATCGTCGCCACGACGACCTCATCCGGGCCGCCGGGTTCGAGCTCGACCGCTTCTCCACGTTCGCCATCGCCGGTCCGAAGTCGATGAGCTTCATGTACGCGGGGACCGCCGCCCGGTAGTTCTCGCGCCGCAGTGCCGGTCGCGAGCATCGAGTTCGCCACCGGCTTCAGTGTCAGACCTGACCCGTACAATAGAACGCATGTTCGAT